>CALMRL010000325.1 GCA_937873345.1 uncultured Beijerinckiaceae bacterium
CCACGGCGCACGGAAAACCTACCCGGGCAGGATGCCGGCGCCGACCGGCACGGCGCGCTGCATCGCCTGCCCGCGCAGCCGCAGCAGCCGCGCCGTGGCGGCGAGCGGGATCGCACCGGCCGCCGCGAGCGCGGAATATTCACCGAGCGAGTGGCCTGCGACGAAAGCGGCGTCGCGGGCGAGATCGAAGCCCGCCTCGGCGCGCAGCGCGGCGAGGACGGCGAGACTCACGGCCATCAAGGCCGGCTGCGCGTTGCTGGTCAGCGTCAGCTCGGCCTCGGGTCCCTCGAAGATCAGCGTGGACAAGGTCTCGCCCAGCGCCTCGTCGACCTCGGCGAACACCGCGCGCGCGTCGGGGAAGGCCTCGGCGAGCGCCTTGCCCATGCCAACCGCCTGCGACCCCTGCCCGGGGAACACCAGTGCCCTCAACGTCCGCAGCCGCGTCTCGTCATCGCCGCGGAGTCGCACCGGGCGACGCCCCAAGTCAAGCCGATCGCCTCAAGCCCACCCGCGCGCGTGCCGCCGTTCGCCGCGCGCCAGCGAGAGGGTGACGGCGCTGGTCGCCAGCGCCAGCGTGCCGACCAGCGCCATCACGCCGGACCAGCCGTCGCGCGACCAGAACAGGCCGCCGAGCGAGCCGAAGACGGAGGAGCCGAGATATTAGCTGAAGAGGTAGAGCGATGCCGCGGCCGCGGGCGCGGTCCGCGCCCGCTTCCCGACCCAGCCGCTGGCGATGGAATGCGCCCCGAAGAAACCCGCGGTGAACACCGCCAGCCCAGCGATGTTGGCGACGAGGCTCGAGCTCGCGGTGAGCGCCAGACCGGCGAGCAGCAAGCACAGCGCCACCATCATCGTGCGGCCGTGGCCGTGACGCGATCCCAACCGGCCGAACCAGGCGGAGGCCGGCCCGCCGAGGAGGTAGACGAGGAAGATCGCACCCGAAAGGGCCTGCGAAAGATCGAAGGGCGGCAGCAGCAGACGGTAGCTGAGATAGTTGTAGGCGGGGACGAAGGCGCCCATCAGCAGGAAGCCGACGAGGTAGAGCCGGCGCAGGACGCCGTCGCGGCCGTGGGCGGCGAAGGCCTGGCCGAGAGCGCGCAGCGATAGGCCGCTCTCCGGCGCGAACCGGCGCGAGGGCGGCAGCAGGGCGACGAAGGCCGCCGCGGCGGCGATCCCGAGCAGCCCGACGATGCCGATCGCCCAGCGCCAGCTGCCGGTGACATCGACGAGAAGCCCCGTCAGCACCCGGCCCGCCATGCCGCCGTAGGCGTTGCCGGCGATGTAGAGGCCCATCGCCGCGCCGAGGTCGCTCGGATGGACCTCTTCGGCGAGATAGGCCATCGCCACCGCCGGCACGCCGGCGAGCGCGAGACCGGTCAGCGTGCGAAGCCCCAGCAGCATCGGCCAGGAGGGCGCGAAGGCGCAGGCGACCGTCAGCACGCCGACGGCGAACAGCGAAGCCGTCATGATCGGCTTGCGTCCGCGCACATCCGAGAGGCGTCCGGCGATGAGCATGGCCACGGCGAGAGTCGCGGTGGTCAGCGACAGCGACAGCGAGGACGTGGAGGGGCCGACGCGCAGCTCGGCCGAGAACACCGGCAGCAGCGGCTGCACGCAGTACAGCATCGCGTAGGTCGAGAAGCCGGCCGCGACAAGCGCCGCCGTCACCTTGCGAAAGGCCGGCGTGCGCGCCCGCAGGAAGAGATCGGTCGAGCCGGCGAGGGCCAGCGTCCCGATCTCCTCGATCGCCGTCTCCGCCGGCCGATCCGGACTTGCCTCCATGCTTTCCTTCCCCGCCCCGATCCCGCGAGCGGATCGTTCACCGTCCTTTGAAGAATCGTCGCGACGCCGGGCGCGAAGCGTAGCCGTTAAGCCCGGCTCCATCCTCGTGCGCCAACCTCCTCCTTACCGACGCGCCCATTGGGGCCGGCCCGATCACCCGCGATCCCTTGAGTCACGCGACGAGGGCGCGTCGGTTCACCCGCTCCATCGCCGCCGTCCGACGGCGGAGCGGCATCGGCGGCATAATCGCTCGCGCCATCCCCTTGCGGCCGGCCTTGCAGCGGTTATCCTGCCTCGAACCAGACCGTTCTGGCATTCAGGATTTCCGAGTGTCGAGAGAGCCGCGCGACGCCCCGCAATTCTACCTCACCGCGCCTTCGCCCTGCCCCTACCTGCCGCAACGCGACGAGCGGAAGGTCTTCACCCACCTCATCGGAAAACGCGCGGCGGCGCTCAACGACACGCTGACCCAGTCCGGCTTCCGCCGCTCCCAGACCATCGCCTACCGCCCCGCCTGCGAGAACTGCCGCGCCTGCGTCTCCGTGCGCGTCAAGGCCGACGAGTTCGTGATCTCCCGCAACATGCGCCGCGTCGCCGAGCACAATGCCGACCTTTGCGGCACAGTGGTCCGCGCCGAGCCGACGTCGGAGCAGTACTCGCTGTTTCGCGGCTACCTCGATGCGCGCCACACCGATGGCGGGATGGCCGATATGACGGTGCTCGACTATTCGATGATGGTCGAGGACTCACACGTCGAGACGAGGCTCCTCGAATACCGCGTCGGCGGCACGGCGACCACCCCGGGCCGGTTGGTCGCCGTGTGCCTCAGCGACCTGCTCGCCGACGGCCTGTCGATGGTCTACTCCTTCTACGATCCCCGCGAGCAGGCGCGATCGCTCGGCACCTTCATGATCCTCGATCACGTGCGGAGGGCGAAGCGGCTCGGCCTCCCCCACCTCTACCTCGGCTACTGGGTGCAAGGCTCGAAGAAGATGGCCTACAAGGCGCGCTTCCTGCCGCAGGAACGGCTCGGCATGAGCGGCTGGGAGCGCATCGAGTCCGTTCCGAGACGGCCGGACGAGCCGACCGGCTAGCTCTTCTTGCCGCCGATCGTCAGGTTGCCGAAGCGCGAGTTGAAGCGCGACAGGCGACCGCCGCGATCGAGCAGCTGCGCCGAGCCGCCGGTCCAGGCAGGATGCGTCTTCGGGTCGATGTCGAGGTTCAGCGTGTCGCCCGGCGCGCCGTAGGTCGAGCGCGTGGTGAACTCGGTGCCGTCGGTCATCACCACCTTGATGGTGTGATAGGTCGGATGGATGTCGGTCTTCATCGCTTCGAGGCTTTCTGGACGGGCGACAACGGCGGAGCGGCCGTCCGCAGTCGCATGGGTGGGTTGGCGCGGCGTATAGCCCCGGCGCGGGCAACCGGCAAGTTGCGGGTCCCGGCAGTCAGCCTCGCGCTCAGATGCCGGAGCCGCCGATCTCCTGGCCTTCGTGCGGGAAGGCCGGCAGGACCGAGGCCATGTCGGGGGTGCGAACGCCCGGCATGTTCACGGGCAACGGCATCCAATGCGTCACCTCCCAGTCCTCGTAGACGATGGCGCAATCGGCGGAGGAGTCGGTCGACGTCCAGCAAGGGTCGGCGGCGTTGCGGGGCTTCATCCAGCGCACCACGTCGATGTCCGCAACGCCCTGCTCGCCGCCGCGGATCACCACGAGAATGCGGGAGCCGTCCTTCGGCGCGCTGACCGTGGTGCGCCAGCGCATCGCTTCGTCGGGCATCGATTGCATCGGATCCTCGCGCGGCTGACCATCAGGACCATGCCGCCGGCGCCGCCACGAGGCAAGCGGCGCCGCCGCCGCATCCGGCGGAACCGCCAGCCTCAGCCCCGCTCCGGACGCCCGCTCCGCGTCCGGTCGAGGTGCCCGAGGTCGCGACCGGGCGCGAGACGATCACGCGCGCGCTGCTTCAGCGTCTTGATGTCGGGGAACCCGCCGTCCGCGCGACGGTCCCACAAGGTGTCGTCGCCGAGGACGATGGTGAAGACGCCGCCCGTGCCGGGACGCAAAGCCACCTCACCAAGCTCGTCGGCGAAGCTTTGCAGCAGCTCCTGCGCCATCCAGGCCGCGCGCAGGAGCCAGTTGCATCCTGTGCAATAGGTGATGACGATGCGAGGCGCGATCGCTGGAGCCTCGGCCGTCATGCCGGCCGAGCCATCGGGAGCCAAGCGCGGCGAGCCGACATGGCTGGCCGCCAGAGCGATGGCCTACTTGGCCGCGGTCTCGCCCTTGTCGGCATCGGCCTTGTCCGCCTTGGCGGCGGTGCGCTTGGCGGTCGCCTTGCGGGCGTGTCGGACCTTCTTCTTGGCGGGCTGCTCGACTTCGGGCGCGGGCGCCAAGGCAGGGGCCGGCGGGGGCGGCGGCGGCTCGCAACCCAGGGAAAAGGTCGAGCAGAAAAAGTCGCCGACCTGCGCCGCCGCCGGGAGGGCGGTGGTTGCGGTGAGCAGGACGACGCTGAACCCGAGCAGAAGACGACGAGACATGAAGAACCCCTTGCGCCCGGTCGGCGCGATTGCCCAATCACCCGAGGCGCTAGGAACAGCAAGCGAGCGCACGGATGGTCGGAGTGGCGGGATTCGAACCCACGACCCCTAGTCCCCCAGACTAGTGCGCTAACCGGGCTGCGCTACACTCCGACTGTCGGTCCTTATAGAGGAGCCCCATCCGCCTGCAACCGCTTTCCGCATCAGGCGTCTAGCGCGAGGGCGGCTCGCAGGCGCCGCTCGCAGCTCTCGACGAGCGCCAACGTGTCGAGGAGGACCGTGAGGCTCGGTGCCGGACCGCCCGCAGCGATGGGCGAATCCGTTAACGATTCCGGGCAGCTGCCGCTCAGCTCCGTCGCGCCGCGTTCGACGGGGGCATTCGCCTCGCCCATCACCGGCAGCGGCGATGCATCGATCGATGAATTCCCGTTGATAAGTCCGTCACCCTTGGTGTCAGGGGGCGTCGCACCGACCGTCGCATCCGCATCCGACGACGAACGCTCCCTCGTTCCCCGCTCGCGCAGGAGACGTTGGACGCCCTTGATGGTGTAGCCTTCGTCGTGAAGCTTGACGCGGATGTCGCGCAAAAGGGCCACATCGGCGGGGCGGTAGAATCGACGCCCGCCTGCGCGCTTCAAGGGGCGGACCTGGGGGAAACGCGTTTCCCAGAAGCGCAGCACATGCTGCGGCAGGTCTAGGTCGGCGGCCACCTCGCTGATGGTGCGGTAGGCGCCGGCGCTCTTCTCCGAAGCGATCTTATCCATTGCCGAACAGGGTCCTGGCGGCAAATCCTCGCGCTGTCCCGCAGCTCGCGGAGAAACGGATCAAGCTCCGCCCTCTCGGGCTCTCCGCTCAACCCTCCTCGACATCGACATCGCCGCCGTTGATCTGGGCCTTCAGGACGTTGGACGGTTTGAACACCAGCACTCGCCGCTGCATGATCGGCACTTCGACGCCGGTCTTCGGGTTGCGGCCGACCCTCTCGCCCTTGTCGCGCACGAGGAAGGAGCCGAACGACGAAAGCTTCACGGACTTGCCGGCGACAAGGGAGTCGCCGATCTCGGCGAGAACCATTTCAACGAGGGCAGCCGATTCCTTGCGGGACAGGCCGACCTGCCGGTACACCGCCTCGGCCAGATCGACGCGCGTGACGGTGCGTGCCGCCGCAGCCGCCTCCGATTCGGCTTCCTCCAGCGCCGCAGCTTCGACCTTGGTCATGCAATCGTCCCGAACGGGAAGGTCGGACTTCCCTTTCCACGCCGCGACCGTCCCGCCGGAAGCCTTCGTCACGGCGCATCCGGCAAGAACGATGGAGCGGCGTGGCCGGTTCAATCGCGCAAGTGGCAGGCCATGGCAAGTTCGCGACGGACCAGCAGCTTATCCTTTTCGGCGCTACCAGCGGATCAAAGCCGACCCCCACGTGAAGCCGCCGCCCATCGCCTCGATCATCACGAGGTCGCCGCGCCGGATGCGTCCATCGGCCAGTGCCACGGACAAGGCCAGCGGGATCGAAGCGGCGGACGTGTTGGCATGCTGGTCCACCGTGACCACCACCTTCGCCGGATCGATGCCAAGCTTCTCGGCTGAGGCTTCGATGATGCGGCGATTCGCCTGGTGCGGCACGAACCAGTCAAGATCGCGGGCGGTCAGCCCGGTGATGGCGAAGGCGTCGGTGACGACGTCCGTGACCATGCCGACCGCGTGGCGAAAGACGTCGCGCCCGTTCATCCGGACCTGTCCGACCGTGCCGGTCGCCGAGGGGCCGCCGTCGGTGCGCAGCTTGTCGCAATGGCGGCCGTCGGAGCGCAAGTGGCTCGTCAGCACCCCTCGGTCGTGCACCGTGCCTTCGCCCTCCTCCGCCTCGAAGACCAGCGCGGCGGCGCCGTCGCCGAACAGCACGCAGGTGGTGCGGTCCTCCCAATCGAGCAGGCGCGAGAATGTCTCGGCGCCGATCACCAGCGCGCGCCTGTGCGAGCCGGAGGCGAGGAACTTGTCGGCGGTGGCGACGGCGAAGACGAAGCCGGAGCACACCGCCTGCAGGTCGAAGGCGACCCCGCCGTGCATGCCCAGGCCCGCCTGGACCTGCGTCGCGACGGACGGAAAGGTGTAGTCCGGCGTCGAGGTCGCGACGATGACGAGATCGATGTCGGCGCCGCTGAGGCCGGCGTCGCGCAACGCCGCCTCCGCCGCGGCGAGAGCCAGCGTCGAGGTCGTTTCCCCCTCGCCGGCGAGGTGACGGCGGGTGATGCCGGTGCGCTGCACGATCCAATCGTCGGAGGTGTCGACGCGCTCCGCCAACTCGCGGTTGGTGACGACTGTCGGCGGGAGGTAGGCGCCGGCACCGCGGACGACGGACCGCAGGCAGCGGCGTTGAGGAGGCGTCACGTGTGTTCCGATCTCGCGGCCTGCGTCTCCGGGCCTCGCCCCTCGACGCGCGCTCCGCCATGTGGCGCCTCGGACCGCATCGGCGCGTGCGAGGCGATGGCGAAGGTGTCGTTGATGCGCCGGAGCAACTGGTTGCAGACCATGGCGTGGCCGAGGCCGATGGCGCCGGCGGTACCGACTTCGTCCATGCTGCCGTGGCTCTTGATGACGATGCCGTTGAGGCCGAGGAACACGCCGCCATTGTTGTTGCGCACGTCCATCTTGGCGCGCAGGCCGTCGAGAGCGTCGCGGGCGAGGAGATAGGCGAGCTTGGCGCGCAGCGACCCGGCGAACGCGGTGCGGATGTAGGTCCTGATCTGCTTCGCGGTGCCCTCGGCCGCCTTGAGGGCGATGTTGCCGCTGAAGCCTTCCGTGACGACGACGTCGACCGTGCCGGCGCCGATGTCGTCGCCTTCGACGAAGCCGCGGTAGTCGAGCGCCGGCAGGTCGGCCTCGCGCAGCAGGCGCGACGCCGCCTTCACCTCCTCGATGCCCTTGATCTCCTCGGTGCCGACGTTGAGCAGGCCGACGGTCGGGCGCTCGATGTCGAGCACGATGCGCGCCATCGCCGCGCCCATCACGGCGAGGTCGACGAGCGTGCGCGCGTCCGCCCCGATCGAGGCGCCGACGTCGAGCACGATCGACCGGCCGCGCAGCGTCGGCCAGATCGCGGCGATCGCCGGCCGGTCGACGGCCGCGATGGTGCGCAGGCAGATCTTCGCCATCGCCATCAGCGCGCCGGTGTTGCCGGCGGAGACGGCGACGTCGGCCTCACCGGTCTTGACCGCCTCGACCGCGAGCCACATCGACGAGGTGCGGCGCCCGGAGCGCAAGGCCTGGCTCGGCTTGTCCGTCATCTTCACGGCGACGTCAGTGTGGTGCAGCGTCGAGCGACGCGCCAGCTCGGGACGCGCTGCCAGCAGCGGGGCGATCTCGGCTTCGCGGCCGAAGAAGACGAAGCGCGCATCGGGGTAGCGCTTCGAGGCCAGCGCCGCGCCGCCGATCATCACCGCCGCGCCGTGGTCGCCGCCCATCGCGTCGATGGCGACCCGCACCTCGCAGCCGGCCTCGCGCGGGCCAAGCCGCCCATCGGCGGCCTCGGCCGACGTCACGACCCGGCCTTCAGGCGCTCCAGGGCGGCGAAGGCGGAGGGCTCGTCGTCGCGCGGATCGACGACGTCCTCGAAGGCGACGCCCGGTTTGCGGGGAAAGGGATCGAGCGCCAGAGCCAGGAACTCGGCCGCGATCGCGCCGAGATCGACCGCGTCGTCGACGATGGGGTCGGGCGGGTCGGCCTGATCGTCGCTGCCCGGCACCGGGCGCATCGCCTGCACCTCGAAGTCGCCGCGACGGCTGCGGACCGTCTCATCGGGCACGGCCGGCGAGAAGACCATCTCGACCTCGTGGCGGACGCGGGTCTCGAAGCCTTCGAGGGTCACCACGCAGGTCTGCGTCACGTCGGCATCGACCTGGCCTTCGACGACGACGCGGCCACCGGCGCGACGGCGCAGCTCGAAGCGCGCCTTCAGCGAGCCGATCGCCGGAAGGCTCATCGCGTCGGCCAGCGCCGCGCGCTCGGCCTCGCTCGCTTCGATCTCCTGCCGCATGCCGCCGTCGGGGATGCGGCGGACATCGAACGGGCGGGAGAAGGGGTACGATGGTCCTCGCGACGTGAGGCCCGGCTTCTGCGCTCTCGGCGTCATGATCCAGCGATCTCCGTCGCGAAGGCTCCGACATCGGGCCAGGGCACCGCGCCCTCGATGAAGGTCTGCAGGGGCGTCCCGTCGAAGACCGTCCCGGTCGTCGCGGCATAGGCGGCGAGGCGTCGTGCCGGATGCGCGGCCCGTCCATCCTCGCCGGGGCGGGCGCTGTATACGTTCCGCACGATGGCGGCGGCAAGGGTATCCTCGTCCCCCAGGGCGCGCGCCTGCGCCGCAGACAGCGCGGCGTCATAGGCCGCCGAACGGCCCAGAAAGGCCTCCACGACCGTCTTCATCCGCTTCGGCACGCTGGTGTCGCCAACTCCCATCTCGCGGAAGCTACGATCGAAATGCGCGAAGATCGTGTCGACGAGGTGCTGCGCCACCTCGGGCCCCGGCGCCTCGCAGCTCTGAAGACGCCGCAGCACCAGCACGGCGTGCAGCGTCAGGCACTCGAAGCGCCCGTCGAGCGTGTCGGGCACGGCGAGATCGAGGTAGAGAGCGGGACGTCGCGAGGCGGCGACGATGTCCGTGTGGAGGCAGTCGATGATCACCGCGTTGCCCCTGCCGCGGAACAGGCGGATCATGCGCGCCCGCTCGGCATGATCGTCAGCGGCGAGACGGCGAACAAGCGGATCAAGCCGCGCCAGCAGGCGGTGGAAGCGCGATACCCACCGCGCCACCCGGCGAGCCCTCGCGGTTTCCTTGCTTTCGTCACAAGCGGGGGTTAGGCACCGCGATTGTCTAAAGCAAGTGAAACTTGCGACATCTTCTGGTGAGGCCGGAGACTCCGATGCGTTCGTTCTCTGCTGCCACCGATCCATCCGCTCCCGCCGCGGACAGGGGCCTGAGAAAGGTGTTCGGGCTCGACCGTCGACCGGCGGCGCGCCGCCTCCTCGTGGCGCTCGGTCTCACCGCGACCGCAGCCGCGCTGTCGGGTTGCCTCGGCTACGATGGCGACGTGATCCACGGCTACCAGCTTGACGCGCAGGCTGCCGCCGACGTCAAGCCGGGACAGAGCGCGGAGCAGGTGCTGGTGACGCTCGGCACTCCGTCCACGACCTCCACGGTCGGCGGCAGCGTCTGGTACTACATCAGCCAGAAGACCGATCGCTCGATCGCCTTCATGAAGCCGACGATCACCGAGCGGAAGATCTACGCGGTATACTTCGACAAGGGCAAGAAGGTCGAGCACACGGCGAACTACGGCCTGCGGGACGGCAAGGTGATCGATTTCGCCACCGGCACGACACCGACCTTCGGCACCGACCAGAACTTCCTGAACGGCCGTTTCTTCAACTTCTACCCGTTCCAATCGCTCACCGGCAAGAGCTGACGCGACCTCGCTCCTTCGCCGCAGCCGTCAGAGTGGCGGCTCGAAGGCGGAAATCTCGATGCCGAAGCCCGACAAGCCGACGTAGGTCCGCGGCGTCGCCGTGCGCAGGCGAATCGATCGGATGCCGAGGTCGCGCAGGATCTGCGCGCCGACGCCGATCTCGCGCCACTGGCGGATGCGGTGCATCTCGGAGGCCGCCGCCTCGGGCGTGCCGATGCGGGCGGGGACGCCGGCCGCACCGTCCCGGAGATAGACGAAGACGCCCCTGCCCTCCTCCTTGAAGCGGGCGAGGATGCGCCGGACCTCGACGCCTCCGGTGATGACGTCGGCGACGATGTCGGCGCGATGCAGCCGCGTCGGCATGTCGTGACCGTCGCCGATCTCCCCGTGGACGAAGGCGAAGTGCTGCACGGGGTCGAAGGGCGTGACGAAGCTGTATCCGGTCATCGCGCAGCTCTCCCCGGCGACGGGAAAGGTCGCGACCCGCTCGACCAGCTTCTCGCGCGCCTGGCGATAGGCGATGAGATCGGCGACGGAGATGCGACGCAGCCCGTGCTCGCGGGCGAAGCGCTCGATCTGCTCCCCGGCCATCACCGTGCCGTCGTCGTTGGCGAGTTCGCAGATCACGCCCACCTGCGGCAGCCTTGCGAGGCGGCACAGGTCGACCGCGGCTTCGGTATGGCCGGAGCGCATCAGCACGCCGCCCTCGCGCGCGATCAGCGGGAAGACGTGGCCGGGCCGCACGAAGTCGGCGGCGCCCATGTTGCCGTTGGCCAGCGCCCGCACGGTGTTGCAGCGCTGCTCCGCCGAGATGCCCGTCGTCAGCCCGTGCCGCGTGTCGACGGAGACGGTGAAGGCGGTGCCGAGCGGCGCATCGTTCGCTCCGACCATCGGGGCGAGGTGCAAGCGCTTCGCCTCGTCGGGCGTGATCGGGGCGCAGACGATGCCGCAGCAGTGACGGATGATGAAGGCCATCTTTTCCGACGTGCACAGCGACGCCGCGCAGACGAGGTCGCCCTCGTTCTCACGGTCGTCGTCGTCGGTGACGATCAGCAGTTCGCCGCGCGAGAAGGCCTCGACGGCCGCTTGCACGGCGGATGGGGCGGAGTGGGCGGCGTCGGGGCTGGTCAAGCGGTTCGGACCTTCGCGGAGCAGGGCGGATGTCGGATATGGGATCGCGGGAGCGCGCGGCGTAGCGGATGCCGCAGATACGCCAAACCGCCGGTGATCACCAAGAGGATCATCAAGGGCGCCGCCTGCCCGTCCGACCGCCGGTGCCCCGCCCGATGACCGCGATCCTCCGCCGCCTCGCCATCACCGCCCTGCTCTGCGGCTCGCCGGCCGCCGCCGGCCCGGCAACCAAGGATGCCGCACCGGAGGCGCCGGCGACCTCCTGCGAGCGGATCGACCACGAGGGCGCCCCCTACACCGTCTGCACGATCGACGTCGCCCGCGCCGATCTCGGCCTCTACCTCCGCGACGACGCCGGCCTGCCGCTCGCCAGCTTCGGCCGGCTGCGCTCGCTGCTCGCGGCGCGTCACCGCTCGCTCGTGGTGGCGATGAACGCCGGCCTGTACGAACTCGCCCTGTCGCCGGTGGGCCTGTTCATAGCCGCCGGCGAGACGCGGCCCGCCGCCGCCACCGGCTCGGGCACCGGCAACTTCTATCTCAAGCCAAATGGCGTCTTCTTCGCCGGCGCCGGCCGTGCCGGCATCCTGGAAACGGCGGCCTACCTCGCCAGCGACTTGCATCCCGTCATCGCCACCCAGTCCGGCCCGATGCTGGTGATCGCCGGCAAGCTGCACCCCGCGTTCCTGCCCGACGGCACGTCGCTGAAGCGGCGCAACGGCGTCGGGGTGCGCGACGGGCACACGGTCGTCTTCGCTCTTTCGATGCAGCCGGTGTCGTTCTTCCGCTTCGCCATGCTGTTTCGCGACAGGCTCGGTTGCCCCGACGCGCTCTATCTCGACGGAACGGTCTCGGCGATGGACGTCCCGGCGCTGCGGCTCGATAGCCAGGTCTGGCCGCTCGGACCGATGCTCGCCGTCTCGGCGCCGGCGCTCGACCCTTGACATGGCGGCACCGGCGGCTTGGGTGCGATGGTGAGACCGCCGCCGCCCGCGGCCATCCCAAGGAGTTGACATGCGCTGGTGGCAACGCCTCCTCGTCACGCTGATCCTGGCCCCCCTGCTCTGGCGCCTCGGCGTCTGCTACATCGCCTCGCAGCAGGGCTCGACATGGGCCGAACTCGCGCAGCAGTCCGTCGGGGTGCTGCTCTCGATCTTCATCCTCTTCACCGTGCCGGCGCTGCTGCTCTGCGGCCTCCTGCTCCTGAGCGACCAAGCGCTCCACCGGCTCGGCCTCGACCTGATGACGGTGCTCGTCTCGCCGCTGATCGCCTTCGGCATCGCGGAGGCGGTGCTGCACCTCGTGACCGACCCGCGGGTGCAGGCGGCGCAGGGGGCGGTGTCGCTCGCGGTGTTCTACGGGCTCATCTGGGGCCTGACGATCCGCGAGCGCCGGCGCCGCCTCGACGGGCCGAGCTACGTCGAGACCACCACCGCGTGACGTCGCCCGGCCGGGGCGAAGCGCCACCTGACGCGACGCCTCGAACGCGCTACACCCGGGCATGACCGATTACTCGCTGGCCCTGTCGCCGCTGCTGCCCGT
>CALMRL010000326.1:0-264 GCA_937873345.1 uncultured Beijerinckiaceae bacterium
GCATCGTCCTCGCGGGAGGGTCCGGTGGCCGGGTCGGCTGGTGACCCCGCGAGGTAGTCGCGCAGCCGCTCGGCCCGGGCGGCGAGCGCCGTCGCCTGGCGATCGGCCTCGGCGAGCCGCGCTTCCGCGAGGCGGACCATCTGTTCCTGCACCGCCTCGATGCGCCGCAGCGCCCTGAGCCGGTCCGCCATCAGCCCATCCTTTGGTCAACCGTTGCGCAGGAATCCGCCGAAGGCAGCGGTGAACAGGTCCAGCGCCGGGTGG
>CALMRL010000326.1:274-3139 GCA_937873345.1 uncultured Beijerinckiaceae bacterium
TCGTGAAGTACAGGATCACCAGCCCCCCCGCGAGCAGGAAGGGCGGGGCGATGAAGGAGACGGGGATCACCGGCACCAGCTTGTTGATGAGCCCCACCGCGACGTTGCCGATGACGGAGAAGGCGAGAAACGGCGCGGCGATGCGCAGGGTGAACAGGAAGGTGCGCGTCGCCCCGTCGGTCAGCTGCACCAAGCTCAGGCGCGGGTCGAAGCCGCCGTCGAGCGGCAGCACGCGGTAGGACTGCGCCAACCCGCGCAGCACCTCCCAGTGCAGGTCGGTCGCGAAGATCAGGAGCACCGCGGCGACCGACACCATCGCCGCGACCGGCGGCATCGCTTCGTCCGACTCCATCGGCGTGCCCAGCAACGACGACATGCCGATGGCGAGCGACACCGCCATCGTCGCCGTGTCCAGCGCCACGAAGAACAGCCGGCCGAGCAGCCCGATCAGCGCGCCCTTGGCGCTTTCCGCCGCGATCAGGCCGAGGAGCCCGACCGGCGCCGCCGTCTCGACGCTCGGGCGCACGTCGGGCAGCAGCACCGGCGTCAAGGCCAGCGCCACCGCGATCGCCACGAAGAGGCGCGCCCGCACCGGCACGCGGGCGGAGGAGAAGCCGGGGATCAGCAGGAGGCAGCCGCCGATGCGGCAGAACACCATGAAGGCGGACAGGATGACGACCTGCGCCGGCGCGTCGAAGGCGCGGGCGATCAGCGCCGCCGCGTCGGGGGCCGCGGCCGTCAACGGCCGGTCGGCATCAGCACCGCGCCCTCACGACAGGGTGCCGAGCGTCTTGATCGGCATGCCCCGCGCGATCTCGAGATGCGACAGCACCGGCAGCGTGGCGAACATCCGCTCGACGATCATCCGGACGTAGATGCGCGTCTCCGGCGTCGCCAGCAGCACGAAGTTCGCGCCCGCGTCCATCTTCTCGCGGATGGTCGGCGAGGCCTCGGTGGAGAACTGCTCGACCATGCGCGGGTCGAGGTCGAACTCCACCGCGTCGGTCTTGCCGTCGCGCTTCAGGCTCTGGGCGAAGGCGAGGTCCCAGCGTGGCCCGAGCCGCATCACCTTGAGCTCGCCGGCCTCCGCGAGGTCGCCGCAGATCTGCGGGGCGAGGCGCATGCGGACGTGCTCCACGACCTGCTCGGAGCGCCGCACGTGCGGCACGATCTCGGCGATCGCCTCCAGGATGATCTGGATGTTGCGGATCGAGACGCGCTCGGCGAGCAACAGCTTCAGCACCGCCTGCAGCCCGGAGTGCGAGATGTGCGCCGGGCAGATCTCGTCGACGAGGCGCTTGTACTCCGGTTCGCAGCGGTCGAGCAGCGAGCGCAGGTCGCGGTAGGACAGGAGCTGGGACAGGTTGTTGCGGATCACTTCGGCCAAATGGGTCAGCAACACGGAGAGCACGTCGACGCCCTTGAAGCCCTCGCGCGCCAGCTCGGGGGCGTAGGATTCGGCGACCGACACCGCCTTCATCCCGAAGGCCGGCTCGCGCATCGCGTGGCCGGGCACGCTCGGGGACGCGCCCTCGCCGGTGATGACCAGCAGCTCGCCGAGCCTCGCCTCCTGCTGCGCGGTGACGGTGCCGTGGATCTTGATCTGGTAGGACTTGGGATGCAGCAGCAGGCTGTCGCCAACCTTGATGTCGGGGACGACGATGCCGTACTGGCTCGCGAACTTGCGGCGCAACTTGCTGACGCGGGTGCCGAGTTCCTCCGATCCGATCAGCAGCTTGCCGGCGAGCTGCCTGCCGAGCACCAGCTCGATCTCGTGGGTCCTGAGCGACTCCTTGACCGAGGTCGCGGCCTCGGCCTGCGCCTCGCGGGCGGCGTCGGCGCGCTTCGCCTCATCAGCCTTGGCCGCCTCGGCGCGCCGGCGCGGGATGGCGTAGCCGGTGAAGGCCATCGCGCCGCCCAGCACGGCGAAGGGGAACATCGGCAGGCCGGGGATCAGCGACAGCAGGCCCATCAGCAGCGCCGCGACGAACAGCGCGCGGGGGTAGTGCGCGAGCTGGTCGAGCACCGCCTTGTCGGCCGAGCCGCGGGTGCCGCCCTTCGAGACGAGCAGCGCCGCGGCGAGCGATACGATCAGCGCCGGGATCTGCGAGACCAGCCCGTCGCCGACCGAGAGCTTGGTGTAGACGTCGGCCGCGTCGCCGAGCGCCATGCCGTGGCGCGTCGCGCCGATGACGATGCCGCCGAAGATGTTGACAGCGAGGATGATGATGCCGGCGATCGCGTCGCCGCGCACGAACTTCGAGGCGCCGTCCATCGAGCCGAAGAAGGCGGACTCCTCCTCCAGCTCGCGGCGGCGGCGCTGCGCCTCCTTCTCGTCGACGAGGCCGGCGTTGAGGTCGGCGTCGATCGCCATCTGCTTGCCGGGGATGGCGTCGAGCGTGAACCTCGCGCCCACCTCGGCGATGCGGGTCGCGCCCTTGGTGATGACGAGGAAGTTCACCGTGATCAGAATCAGGAAGACGATCAGGCCGATCACGAAGTCGCCCGACATCACGAGCCGCGAGAAGCCGCCGATGATGTAGCCCGCCGCCGTCACCCCCTCGGCGCCGTCGGCGAGGATGCGTCGCGTGGTGGCGATGTTGAGCGACAATCGCAGAAGCGTCGCCACGAGCAGCACGGTGGGGAAGGCGGAGAAGTCGAGCGGCTTGCTGATCCACAGCGCCACCATCAGGATCAGCACGGAAAGCGCGATCGAGAAGGCCAGCCCGAGGTCGATCAGGAAGGCCGGGATCGGCAGGAAGAAGACGGCGAGGATGGCGACGATGCCGGCGGCGAAGCCGATGTCGCGGCCGCCCGAGCGCTCCGGCGCCGTCTTCGCGGCCGCCGCCATGGCCGGGCCGGCGA
>CALMRL010000327.1 GCA_937873345.1 uncultured Beijerinckiaceae bacterium
AAGGCGGGCGGCGCCCACAACACGATGAACCAGTTCGCCGACGGGGAGGCGCCGCCCGACGACCCCGGCTGGCGCGCGGCGCTCGACGCCGCCGCCACCATCCCCGAGCCGCGACTGCCCTTCGCCGCCGCCGACCTCCTCGGCCGCGGCATGGCGCCGGGCCCTGCGATCGGGCAGGCGCTGAAGCGGCTGCGCTCGGCCTGGGTCGCCGCCGGCTTCCCCGAGGAGCCTGGGACGCTGGCCGCGCTGCTCGACAGCGAGGCGAACGGTCGTTGAACTACCGCCACGACTTCCACGCCGGCAACTTCGCCGACGTCTTCAAGCACGCCGTGCTCGCCCGCATCCTGCTCTACCTCGCCCGCAAGCCGGCGCCGTTCCGCGTCGTCGACACCCACGCCGGCTCCGGCCGCTACGACCTCGCCAGTGGGGCGGCGGAGCGCATCGGCGAGTGGCGCGACGGCATCGGCCGGGTCGATCCCTCCGCGATGGACCCGCGGGCGCGGGCGCTGGTCGAGCCCTACGTCGCCCTGACGGGCGGGGCGGGCCTCACGCCCAGCGGCGAAGCGCGGCGGTATTATCCCGGTTCGCCGGCGATCGCGTTGGCGTTGACGCGGCCTTTCGACCGGATGCTGTTCTGCGAGACCGAGCCGGCCGCACTCGCAGGATTGCGCGAGACCACCGGCCGGGATCGGCGCGCCAAGGTGATGGCGCTCGACGGCTACACCGGGTTGAACGCCTTCGTGCCGCCGGTGGAGCGCCGCGGGCTGGTGCTGGTCGACCCGCCCTTCGAGGCTGCGGACGAGTTCGACCGCCTCGCCGCGGCGATCCCCGCCGCTTTCAACAAATGGCGCGAGGGCATCTACGCCGTTTGGATGCCGCTGAAGGAGCGGCGCGGGCCGGACCGCCTCGTCGCCGCGCTGAAGCGCGCCGGCGCCGACGAGGTGCTGCGCCTTGAGCTCGCCGTCGACCATGCGAACCTCGATGGCCCTCTCGCCGCCAGCGCGTTGGTGATCGTCAATCCGCCCTTCGTGCTGGCCGACGAGATGGCTTGCCTTCTCCCGGCCCTCGCTCGACAGCTCGGCTCCCACGGGCGCGGCGTCTCGCGGGTCGCGCGCCCCTGACACGGAGACCTCCGCGATGATGATGCTGCACGCCGCGTGGCCCTCGCCCTATGCCCGCAAGGTGCGGATCGCCGCCGCGGTCCTCGGGCTGGAAGGCCAAGTCGAGCTGCTGCAGAGCGATCTCTTCGATCCCGAAGACGCCGTCCGCCGGCAGAATCCGCTCGGCAAGGTCCCGGCGCTGGTGCTCGAGGACGGGCCGGTGATCTACGACAGCGCCGTGATCCTCGAATACCTCGACCACCGCGCCGGCGGCGGACGCATCCTGCCGCCGTCCGGCGACGTTCGTTTCGCCGTGCTGACCGAGCAATCGCTCGCCGGTGGGCTGATCGATGCCGCCGTGCTCAAGGTCTACGAAGGACGGTTCCGCGAGGAGGCGATGCGTGGGCGGCGCTGGCTCGACCACTAGACCGGCAAGGTGGAGCGGGCATTGGCGGCCTTCGAGTGCCGCCTGCCGCTGCGCGTGCCGGGGATCGAGCGGAGCGTCGGCGAGATCACGCTCGCCTGCGCGCTCGGCTACCTCGACCTGCGCTTTCCCGGCTCGTGGCGCGACCACCATCCGCGGCTGGTGGACTGGCTGGAGGGGTTCGCCGCGGCGGTGCCGGCGTTCGCGCGGACGCGCTTTGCGGGATAGGCGCCACTCTTCCGTCAATGTGAGCCGGAGGCGGAGTAACTCAGGAGCCAAAGAGATGGAGCCTCGCAAGACCTCGCCCTGCCGCCCCTAGGTTGCTTCGCTGCGCTCGCAATGACGGGACCCTTCACCCTGCCGCGGGAATCGGGTCGCGCCACCGGCTCGCTGTTGTTAAGAGGACGCGCGCCGCGCCGGCGCCGGAGTCTGCGAGTGTCCGCGCCCATTCCCATCTCCTTCGCCGAGGACCGGCAACGCCAGGAGGCGCTGATCGCGCATCTCGCGGAGGCGGGCTATCTCAGCTGCGACCCGTCGATCCTGCAGCCGGCGGCCGCTTTCGCGGAGTCGGGCGAGGACATGCGCGGGCGGTTGTTCCTCACCCACGACGTCGGCGGCGCCGAGCTGTGCCTGCGTCCCGAGTTCACCATCCCCGTCTGCCGGCAGTACCTCGCGTCGTCGAACCGCGGGCGCCCTGCTGCCTATGCCTACTGCGGGCCGGTATTCCGGCTGCGCCGCGACGGCCCCGGCGAGTTCCTGCAAGCGGGTATCGAGAACCTCGGCCGCACCGACCGCGAGGCTGCCGACGCCGAGGTGCTGGCGCTCTCCCTCGACGCCGCCAGGCTGGTCGCCCCCGCGGACTACGACACCACGGTCGGCGACGCCGGGCTGTTCTCCGACCTGCTCGACCGGCTCGCAATTCCCGCGCAGTGGCGCCGCCGCATCACCCGCGGCCTTGCCCAGGGGAAGTCGCTCGACGCCGTGCTCGATGCCCCGCAAGGCCACAGCGACCACTCCGGCGTGCTCGCCGCGCTGGAAGGCGTCGATCGCCAGGGCGCGCGTGCGCTCGTCGAGGACCTGCTCACCATCGCCGGCATCGCCACCGTCGGCGGCCGCACGGCGGCCGAGATCGCCGAGCGCTTCCTGGAGCAGGCGGCGCTGAAGGGCGGTTCCGGTCTTTCCGCGGAGGCGCGCGGCACGATCGGGCGCTTCCTCGCGATCGAGGACGAG
>CALMRL010000328.1 GCA_937873345.1 uncultured Beijerinckiaceae bacterium
CGCCGGAGAGCGAGAGGCCGCTGTCGTTGAGCTTGTCCTTGACCTCGTTCCACAGGGCGGCGCCGCGCAGCGCCGTCTCAACGCGGTCGGCGACCTCGCTCGCCGGCAGGCGGTTGTAGAGCTTGATGCCGAAGGCGATGTTGTCGAAGATCGACATCGGGAACGGCGTCGGCTTCTGGAACACCATGCCGACGCGCGAGCGCAGCAGGTTGATGTCCTGCCCGCGATCGAGGATGTTGGTGCTGTCGAGCATCACCGCGCCCTCGGCGTGCTGGCGGGGGTAAAGATCGTACATGCGGTTCATCACCCTGAGCAGGGTGGACTTGCCGCAGCCTGACGGGCCGATCAGCGCCGTCACCCTGTTGGTGTAGATCGGCAGGTTGATCGATTTCAGCGCGAGCTTGTCGCCGTAGAAGAACCGCAGGTCCTTGACCATCATCTTCGTCGGCAGAGCGGCGGCGGCGCCGTTCACAACGGATTGGGCGGCCGGCGTCGCGGCCTGCTGGCCGGGGACGAGCGAGACGGGATCGGCGGCGGGGCCGTCGGGATGCGCCGGTGCGGCCGGGGTCTCGGCGGCGGCCGGCCGCACCGAGGCGGCGTGGGTTGTGGCGATCGACTCGTTCCGGCTCATCGTTTGGTCCTCGACGTTCCCAGCGTGCGCGCCGAGATCGACAGCGTCAGCACGGCGAGCGTGATGATGAGGGCACCCGACCAGGCGAGCTGCTGCCAGTCCGAGTAGGCTGAGCCGGCGTACTGGTAGATGACGTAGGGCAGGCTCGCCATCTGCGCGTTCAGGTTGAAGCTCGTGTAGGAGTTGTTCAGCGCGGTGAACAGCAGCGGCGCCGTCTCGCCGGAGATGCGCGACACGGCGAGCAGCACGCCGGTCGTCAGGCCGGCGCGCGCCGCCTTGTAGGCGATGCGCTGCACCACCATCGCCTTAGGCATGCCGAGCGCGGCCGAGGCCTCGCGCAGCGGCGTCGGCACCAGCCGCAGCATGTCCTCGGTGGTGCGCACCACAACGGGAATGACGATGATGGCGAGCGCGAAGGCGCCCGCCATCCCGGAGAAGTGGCCCATCGGCACCACCACGATCTGGTACACGAACAGGCCGACGACGATGGAAGGCGCCGAGAGCAGGATATCGTTGATGAAGCGCACCACGAAGGCGAGGCGCGACCCGGCGCCGTATTCCGCGAGGTAGGTGCCGGCGCCGATGCCGATCGGCGTGCCGATGACGGTGCCGAGCACGGTCATGATGATCGAGCCGAGGATCGCGTTGTACAGGCCGCCGCCCGAGCCCGGCGACAGGGTTCGGGTGGTGAACAGCGTCGGCGAGATGCCCGCCAGCCCCTTCGAGATCAAGACGATCAGGATCCAGGCGAGGAAGATCAGGCCGAAGGCGGAGGCGGCGTAGCACAGGGCGACGTAGACGGCGTTCTTGGCGCGGCGCGCGGCGAGCAGGTCCATGGTCTAGCGCGCCTTCTTCTCGATGCGCATCAGCATGAAGCGGGCGAGCGCCAGGATCACGAAGGTGATGCCGAACAGGAGCAAGCCGAGCGCGATCAGTGACGAGGTGTAGAGGCCGCGGTCGGCCTCGGCGAACTCGGAGGCGATCGTCGCCGAGATCGAGGTGCCCGGCGCGAACAGCGAGGTGGCGAGATTGTGGGCGTTGCCGATCACGAAGGTGACGGCCATCGTTTCGCCGAGCGCCCGGCCGAGCGCCAGCATCACGCCGCCGAGGATGCCGACGCGGGTGTATGGGATGATGACGTTGGAGACCACCTCGCGGGTGGTGAAGCCCAGCCCATAGGCCGACTCCTTGAGCATCGGCGGCACGGTGGCGAAGACGTCGCGCGAGATCGAGGTGATGTAGGGCAGCACCATGATCGCCAGGATGAAGCCCGCAGTGAAGATGTCGGTGCCGTAGGCCGGGCCGGCGAAGATGACGTTGAGGCCGGGGATCGGCCCGGTGACGGCGATGATCGCCGGCTCGACGTAAGCTTGCAGCAGCGGCTTCAGGATGAAGAAGCCCCAGATGCCGTAGATGATCGAAGGGATGCCGGCGAGCAGCTCGACGGCGATGCCGATCGGCTGGCGCAGGCGCGGCGGGCACAGCTCCGACAGGAAGATCGCGATGCCGAGCCCGATCGGGATCGCGATGACCAGCGCGATCAGCGAGGTGACCAGCGTGCCGACGATCGCGGTGGCCGCGCCGTAGACGTCGTTCGCCGGGTCCCACTCGGTGGAGGTGATGAAGCCAAGGCCGAAGGCCTTGAAGGCGGGAGCGGCGCCCCAGACCAGCGAGCCGATGACGCCGCCGAGCAGCAGCAGCACCAGCACGGCCGCCGCGAGCGTCAGGAGGCGGAACAGGTCGTCGCCGCTCTGGAAGCGGGCCAGCGCCTTGGACCGGTCGAACAGGGTCGCCGGGGCGTCGGCGGGGCGGCTGGCGGCGTAGTCGACCAACGGGAACTCCGGGGCGTTCGTCACCCCTCGCGGGGCTTGGGACCGGGGGCGTGACGCCCCCGGCCGTCAGCGGATGTCGGGCGATCAGAACTGCAGCGGCTTGCCGTCGCTGCCCTTGATCTGCGTCGCCCACTCCTTCTTGACTAGTTCGACGACGGTCTTGGGCATCGGGATGTAGTCGAGTTCCTTCGCCGCCGCGTCGCCGTTCGCGTAGGCCCAGTCGAAGAACTTGAGGGCTGCGGTGGAGGCCGCGTCGTCCTTCACCTCGGTCGGCATGATGATGAAGGTCGAGGCGGTGATCGGCCAAGACTTAGCGCCGGGCTGGTCGGAGAGCAGCAGGTAGAAACCGGCCGCGTTCTTCCAGTCGGCATTGGCGGCGGCGGCGGCGAAGGCCTCGGACTCCGGGGCGACCTTCTTGCCGTCGTGGTTGATCATGTCGCCGTAGGTCAGCTTGTTCTGCATGGCGTAGGCGTATTCGACGTAGCCGATCGAGTTCGCCGTCTGCTTGACGTTGGCGGCGACGCCCTCGTTGCCCTTGGCGCCGAGGCCGACCGGCCACTTCACCGCCGAATCCTCGCCGACCTTCGACTTCCAATCCGCCGACACCTTCGAGAGGTAGTCGGTGAAGTTGAAGGTGGTGCCCGAGCCGTCCGAGCGGTGCACCACGGCGATGCCGGCCGCGGGCAGCTTGACGCCGGGGTTCAGCTTGGCGATCGCGGGATCGTTCCAGCTCTTGACCTCGCCGAGGAAGATCTTGGCGAGCGTCGGACCGTCGAGCACGAGCTGGCCGGGCTGCACGCCCTCGACGTTGACCACCGGCACGATGCCGCCCATCACCATCGGCCACTGCACCAGGCCGTCCTTCTTCAGTTCGTCCTCCTTCAGCGGCTTGTCGGAAGCGCCGAAGGTCACGGTGCGCGCCTTGATCTGCTTGATGCCGCCGCCCGAGCCGATCGCCTGGTAGTTCAGCTGAACGCCCGACGTCTTCTGGTAGCTCTCGGCCCACTTCGCGTAGATCGGATAGGGGAAGGTCGCGCCGGCGCCGGAGATCTCGGCGGCCAGGGCGCACGATTGCGTCGCGGACGCGAGCACGGCGACCGCAGCGGCGCCCGCGAGGGCTGTGCGCAGGAGAGGATGGAGGGTCATGGAAGAGTGGCCTCTAAGGTCAGGGGCGCCGGCCGGAACGAGCCGATCGGATGGACCGGTCGCCGGGACACGGCGGGCCGATCCGATGGCCGCACCCGGTCGAGGCGGGGTGGCGGCCATCCGCCGCACCACTAGGAAAACGACGCGAGGCTTTTATGACGTCTGCATCACAGTTTCATGACAAGCGCCGGCGAAACGGATGAGAGCCGCCAAGACGCCGCCGATGCGAGACCATCGTGAATTCGGAGCCGATCGGATCGTCGCCACGGAGAATGCGGGGAAGGGCGTGATCGCTGGCGGGGCGGCCGGTGCCCGGGCGCGCGGGTGACGATGCTGCGCTTGCCGAAGGCATCCGATCGTGAAGCGCCTCCCCGTAATTGCCTAGAAACCGCGCAGCTTGTGCTCCTCCCGCAACACAGCGCCTTTCGCGTCCCGCAAGCCGGGAAACCGTTGCCTGTTTTGCCGAACTCGAACGTTAGTGGGGCACGATGCATCCTGAGGGGGATCAACGATGAAAGCCAAGCTCAGCATTTCGGCCGTCGCGCTGGTCGCCATGTCCGCCACCACCTTTGCCGCCGACCTGCCGTCGCGCCGCGCACCCCCGGTCTACGTGCCGCCGGTCGTCGCGCCGACGTTCACCTGGTCGGGCTTCTACGCCGGTGGCAACGTCGGCGGCGGCTTCAACGACTATGCCTCGTACGGCCTCGCAGGCAACACCGCCGGCACCGTGAACTCCATCCTCGCCGGCCACACCCCCGGCTTCCTGCTGACCGACGCCTCGGGCGTCGCGGCCGGTGCGCAGATCGGCTACAACTTCCAGCTCAACCAGGGCCTCGTCGGCAATGCGCTGAACGGCTTCGGCTCGGTGCTCTCCCCGGTCACCGGCCTGTTCGGCCTCGGCGCCTCTTCCGGCCCCGTCGCCGGCATCGAGGCCGACGCCGACTACACCCACTTCAAGTCCGGCGTCGGCGTCATCGGCTCCACCGGCTTCGGCACCAGCGCCCTCTCGGACCAGAACTTCCTCGGCACGGTCCGCGGGCGGCTGGGCTACGGCTTCGGCAACGTGCTGGTGTACGGCACCGGCGGCTTCGCCTACGGCAAGGTCCACGACAACATCCAGCTGTCCAATATCGCGGGAGGCGTCACCGGCTTCGGCGGCGTGAACCGCTTCCAGACCGGCTACACCTACGGCGGCGGCGTCGAGTACGCGATCCCGACCGCGTCGTTCATCAACGTGTTCCACTCCAGCGCCGTGACGCTGAAGGTCGAGTACCTGCACTACGTGCTCGGCGACAACGTCGGCGTCGTGGCCGACCAGAGACCGGCATTCCTTGGCAACGCCTTCACCGTGCGCACCCTGAACTTCGGCAACGTCGCCCGCGCCGGCATCAACTACAAGTTCGACTTC
>CALMRL010000329.1 GCA_937873345.1 uncultured Beijerinckiaceae bacterium
CCCCATGCCGCCATCGATCGGCTTCGCCATGCCGCTGACGGAGCGCAGCCTGTCGTCGGACCGCCGCGCCGAGCCGCTCGATCCAAAGCTGCAGGAGGCGATAGACCGTATCGAGCCCGTGATCGACCCGACCAGGCTCGAGGGGCCGTTCGCGCCACCGGTGTTCCGCATCTGGCCCGGCACGGCCTCGCTCGTCGATGCTTTCGGCGAGCACTGGCGCCTCGCGTCCGACGATCCCAACGTTCAGTTGCGGGTCCGGGCCTATGCGCAAGCCTGGAACCATGCCGCTCCGCTCGAATGCGACGAGATGGTGAAGAATCGCGTCCACGCAGACGGAGCACCCGCGCTGTCGGCGCTGACGCTCGTCGACTGCGCGCGCGTGCGCCGCCGCGCGGCGATGCGCCGGGACGACGCGGCCCCCGTACCGATCGTCGCGGCGCCACTGAGCCTGGCCGTCTTTGCCGCACCCCTGCCCGGGGCTCGCATGAGCAGCGAGGACTTCTGGGCCGCCCAGAAGTCGCGGGTCGAGACTGTGCGCGATCGGCTGCAGCGCCGGTGGCACGCGGCCCGTGCCGAAGCGAGTAGTACAGGGCCGTTAGACTGACCGCTCCGGATCCGCGAGGGCCAACAGGCTTGTCGCTTGAAGCGACGCGTGCGAACACGGCGGCCATGGCAACTGATCCGTCTCAGACCGGCCTGCTCGGCCGTAAGGTCGCGCCGCCGGCCTCGCCCGATGAGGCAAGGCTTGAGCGGGTGTCCAATCCCCATGCCGATGTCGACTACCTCGCCCGATTCACCGCGCCAGAGTTCACCTCGCTCTGCCCCGTCACCGGCCAGCCTGACTTCGCCCACCTCGTCATCGACTACGTGCCGGACGCCTTCCTCGTCGAGTCGAAGTCGCTGAAGCTCTATCTCGGCGCCTTCCGCAATCATGGCGCCTTCCACGAGGATTGCACGGTGCGCATCGGCCGGACGCTCGTGGATCTGCTGCAGCCGCGCTGGCTGCGCATCGGCGGCTACTGGTATCCCCGCGGCGGCATTCCGATCGACGTGTTCTGGCAGACAGGGGTGCCGCCAAGCGCCCTGTGGCTGCCGGACCAAGGTGTGCCAACGTACCGTGGACGCGGCTAAGACCACGACAGCTGACTTTGCGACAGGTGGGTCGCCTATGTAAGGTCCCTTCAGGATCACGGATCGGTCAGGCCACATGCTCCAGCTCGGCTCCTCGACGATCGCCTCCGGCGGCGCATCACGACCGGACGCGGCATCGCGCGTGTTGCTCGTCTTTCCCCGCTTCAACCCGAACTCTTTCTGGGCCCTGAAGGACAGCTGCCGCGTCGCCGACGCCAAGGCGCCCTCGCCACCCCTCGGCCTACTCACCGTGGCGGCGATGCTGCCCCCTGAATGGCCGGTGCGCCTGGTCGACTGCAACACGGTCGATCTGAGCGACGACGATCTCGCGTCCGTCGATCTGGTGATGACCGGCGGCATGCTTCCGCAGGCCGATCACGCGCTGGAGGTGATCGCCCGCTGCCGCGCCGCAGGCGTGCCGGTCTGCGTCGGCGGCCCCGACGCGACCTCTCGACCCGACCTCTACGTCGACGCCGACTTCCGCGTGCTCGGTGAGGCCGAAGGCATCCTCGAGAGATTCCTTGCGGCATGGCGGGCGGGCGAACGCTGCGGCACCTTCGAAGCGGTGAAGTTCCAGGCCGACGTCACGGCGTCTCCGGTCCCGCGCTGGGACCTGATCGACTTCTCGGACTATCTCTTCGTCGGCCTGCAGTATTCGCGAGGCTGCCCCTTCACCTGCGAGTTCTGCGACATCATCGAACTCTACGGCCGGGTGCCGCGGGCGAAGCGCACCGACCAGATCCTCGCCGAGCTCGACAGGTTGCTGGCGCTCGGTCACCGCGGCCACGTCGACTTCGTCGACGACAACCTCATCGGCAACAAGAAGGCACTGAAGAAATTCCTTCCGGAGCTGAAGGCGTGGCAGGTAACGCACGGCTATCCCTTCATGTTCTCCACCGAGGCGTCGCTCAACCTCGCCGACGACGAGCAATTGCTGGCGATGATGCGCGACGCCAACTTCTTCGTCGTCTTCATCGGCATCGAAAGCGGTGACGACGCGACCCTCGTCTCGATGCAGAAGAAGCAGAACACCCGTCGCTCGATCGCCGGCAGCGTCGAGCGCATCTACGCCGCCGGCCTCTTCGCGATCGCCGGCTTCATCATCGGCTTCGACACCGAGACGGGCGCCGTGCGTCAGCAGATGGGCGATACCATCGACGCGACGGCCATCCCGATCGCCGTGCTCGGGCTGCTGACGGCCCTGCCCAACACGCAATTGTCGCGCCGCCTGACGCGTGAGGGCCGGACCATCGAAGGCTGGGCGCAATCGCCGGAGGGCAGCGGCGACCAGTGTACCGCCGGCCTCAACTTCCATACCCTGCGCCCGCGCCGCGACGTGCTCGACGACTACAAGGCGGTGCTCGAGCGGATCAATGCGCCCGAGGCCTTCTTCGATCGGCTGACCCGCGTCACGGCGGCACTGCGCCGCCCCCGGCTCGACGTCCGCTTCAATGCCCGGCACTGGGCGCGCAACCTCCGCGTCTTCGGCAGAACCGCGTTGGAGATCACGTTGCACCGCCCGGCGTTGCGGTGGCCCTTCTGGCGCTTCCTCGCCTTCGCCCTCGCCCGCAACCCTCGCGCGGTCGAGTTCGTGCTGATGAACGTCGTCATGTTCCTGCATGTCGGGCGCTTCTCGCGCTTCGTCGTCGACGACATGGAACGTCGCATTGCCGCGATCGATGCCGGCCACGACCCGGCGCAGCCGCCACGAGTGTCGCTCGCCGCCGTGCCGGCCGTCGCCACCGCCTGACCAGCCCAGCGGATCAGGGCGCGAGCAGCGAGACCAGGCCGCCGCCGTGCCGTTCGATACGGCCGGCCAACTCCAGAGAGAGCAGGGCCGCGCGC
>CALMRL010000330.1 GCA_937873345.1 uncultured Beijerinckiaceae bacterium
GCGGATGAGCCGCGCGTCGCCGACCTCCGGCCGGACGTCGAGGCGCCGGAGAACCGCGCGTCGGCATCGCGCGACGCCGAGCCGGCGTTGACCCACCTCGTCGCCTTCCGGTCGGCACCGTTCCCCTACGAGGGCGCAACGCCCGAAGGTTCGTCCTTCCTCAACGTCGCGCAGGGCGATCAGCGCGGCCATCGCGGCCATCGCGGCCAGGTGCTCTGGGCAGACCGGACCTTTTCCGACAATCGCGCCCTCGTTCACGTGCCGGAGCGCTTCGATCCCTCGCAGCCCGGCGCGCTGGTGGTCTTCTTCCACGGTTACGGCGCCACCCTGTCCCGCGACGTCGGCGCGCGGCAGCAGGTGCCGCAGCAGGTGTCGGCCTCGGGGGCCAACGTGGTCCTCGTCGCGCCGCAGTTCGCCTCGGACGCCCGCGACCCCTCCGCGGGCCATTTCTGGGAGCCCGGCGGCTGCGCCCGCTTCCTCGACGAGGCGGCGGAGAAGATCGCGGCGATGCGCGGCACGACGGCGTCCGCCATCGCCGGCCTGCCGCTCGTCCTCATCCCCTATTCCGGCGGCTTCTACACCGCCGCCCTTTGCTTGAAGGACCCGGCGGTCGCGCGCCGCACTCGCGGCGTTCTGATGCTCGACGCGGCCTACGGCGAGCTGGAGCGGTACGCCGACTGGGCGGCGTCCAACCGCGCCAACGTCTTCGTCAGCGGCTACACCCATTACACCGCCCGACAGAACGGCGAGCTGCGCGGCCTGATGGCGGCGCGCGGCGTCACCATCCAGCCGCGGCTTGGCGATGCCGCCGCGCGCGGCGGTGCCGTGTTCCTGCCGGGCGACACGCCGCACAACGACTACGTCACGCAGGCCTGGACCGAGGACCCGGTCCGCGAGCTGCTGCTGCGGATGCCCGGCCTGCACGGCCGCGACGCGCAGGCCGTCGCCGCCGTCGACATGACGCCGACGGGCTCGATCCGTTGATCCATCAGGCCCATGTAGAGGTCTACGGCGCCGGGCCGAAGCGCTAGTCGGCGGCGCCGACGCCTCACGAGAGGCGCGGCAGCATCTCGTTGCGCAGCCAGTTCCGCAGTTTCTGCGCATGCAGGTTGCGGAAGCGGCGCAGTACCCAGAGCGCGCCCGGATCGGTCGCCATCGATCGCGCGTAAGCGGTGACCGCCCGGGCGTTGCGATCGCAGGCGCGCTTGACGGGATCGTCATAGAAGCGGGCGAGCTTGGACAGCCCCATGCCGGGGGTCGCGAGCCAGCCGGGCACCATCGCCGCGAGGCGCTCGACGTCGGTCAGCACCTTGTCGAGCCCGGTGCCGCCGGTCGGACAGGTCGTGGCGAAGGCATCGCCCACCAGCACGACGCCGTCGCGGCGATGACCGCGGCTCTCGTGGAAGCGGATCGGCCGCATCACCGGCACGCCGCTCACCGTGAAGGCGCCGAGGATGTCGGGCAGGCCGGGCATCATCGCGACGAGCTCGCCGCGCGGGTCGGCGCGGAAGCGGCGCGACCACTCCTCGTCGCGGGCGCGATAGATGAACAGGTTGGCCCGCGACCGTTCGCCGATCGGGAACACCGTGACATAGGCCGTGCGGTCGCCCGTCGAATGCCCGAAGTAGGTCAACGCCGGTGCCCCGTTCGCGCCCGCGAGGTCGAAACCGATCGCCATCGCGGGAGCGGAGGCGACGTCCTGTAGGGTGATGCCGAGTGGAGCCAGCAGGTTGCGCGCCGAGCCGGTGGCCATCACCACCAGTCGAGCCTCGATCGTTTCACCGGAGGCAAGACGGACGCGCTGCCGATCGTCCGAAGCCTCGATCGCGGCGACCCGGCCGACGTGCATCGTGCCGGCGGGAAGCTGCGACCGCACGGCCTCGACGAGCGCTCCATAGCCGATGCCGTGCTCGCGGTTCGCGCGACGCTCGACCACCCTGCCGGAGCGGGCGATCCACAATTCGTCGATGGCGGTGGCGACGGCGAGCGCGGGGCGATCAAGGCCGAGGCGGCCGAGCGCCGCGATCTGCCTCGCCGTCAGCTTCTCCGCCTGGAAGACGTCGGGATAGGCCGCATGAGGGTCGTGGAGGCCGACATCGAGCCCCGAGCGAGACAGGACCGCCGCCAGCGCCGAGCCGGCAAGCCCGCCGCCGACGATTGCAACATCCCGTCGCTCCATCGCGCGCCTGCCCCGTTGACCGAACGGCGCATCCTCGCTTCACCGGCTTGAGAAAGGGTGAAGCGGCATCGGCGGCCGGCGAGGCGTCGTCCGAGGAATCAAACCGTGGGTTGGTCCGCACGACCAGGGATCGTACGGGCCGAGGCCTTCCGCCTCATCCGATGTGCGTGGTGATCGCCTTGTTCTCGAGGTAGTTGGCGAGCACCGCCTGGCCCATCTCGCGGCCCCAGCCGGACTGCTTGTAGCCGCCGAACGGCAGCGCGGCATCGAAGACGTGGTAGCAATTGATCCACACGGTGCCGGCCCTGAGGCGGTTGGCGATGCGCTGGCATTCCGCGCCGTTGCCGCCCCAGACGCCGGCCGCCAGCCCGAAGATGGTGTTGTTGGCCTCCGCGATCATGGCGTCGTCCGCCTCGTCGAACGGCGTGGCGACGAGCACCGGCCCGAAGATCTCCTCGCGCACCACCCGCATCTCGGGCTTGACGTCGACGAGGATCGTCGGCGGCACGAAGTAGCCGGGGCCGTCGAGGCGCGAGCCGCCGAGCAACGCGCGGGCGCCCTGTTAGCGGCCGGAATCAAGGAAGCCGCCTACGCGGTCGAACTGCGCCTGGCTGCCCCGCGGCCCCATGTCGACATCCTCCAGCCCGTGGCCGATCCTGATCTTCTTCGCCGCTTCGGCGATACCTTCGACGACCTTGTCGAAGATCGAGCGGTGCACAAAGAGGCGCGAGCCGGCGTTGCAGCACTGGCCGTGGTTGAAGAAGATCGCCGCCATCGCGCCGGGAATCGTGGTGGCGAGGTCGGCGTCCTTGAGCACGATGTTCGGCGACTTGCCGCCGAGCTCCAGCGATACCTTCTTGAGGTCGCGCGAGGCCGCCTGCACGATGAGGCGGCCGACGTCGGTGGAGCCGGTGAAGGCAACCTTGTCGACGCCGGGGTGGCCGGCGAGCGCGGCGCCGGCGGTCTCGCCGAACCCCGGCACGATGTTGACGACGCCGGCCGGCACACCGGCTTCCAGCATCAGCTCGCCGAGGCGCAGCGCGGAGAGCGGCGTCTCCTCGGCGACCTTCAGCACCACGGTGCATCCGGTGGTCAACGCCGGCGCCAGCTTCCACGCCGCCATCAGGATTGGGAAATTCCAGGGGATGATCTGGCCAACCACGCCGATCGGCTCGGGACGCACGGTGGAGACGTACTGCCCGGGCGCGGCGAGCGCCGAGATCGGGATGTACTTGCCTTCGAGCTTGGTCGCCCAGCCCGACATGTAGTGGAACATGTCGGCGGCCAGCGTCACGTCGGCGGCCTTGGCCACCGCCTTCGGCTTGCCGTTGTCGAGCGCCTCGATCATCGCCAGCTCGTCGGCATGCTCGAGGATGAGGTCGCCGATGCGATGGATGATGCGGCCGCGCTGCGACGGCGTCATCGTCGCCCAGGGGCCGGCTTCGTAGGCGCGGCGCGCGGCCTTCACCGCCATGTCGATGTCGGCGGCGTCACCCTCGGCGACGCGCGCCAGCAGCTCGCCGGTGGCGGGGTCGTGCACGTCGAAGGTCTTGCCGGACCGCGCCTCGACCCACTTGCCGTCGATGAGGAGCTTGCGCGGCGTAGCGAGCCAGTCGCGCAAGGGCTGCGGGATCGCCGCCTTGAGGCTTGCCGGGTTGGCGTGGACGTTCATGAGAAGGTCTCCTGACGTTCGCGGTGGGAAGCGCGGCGGTGAGGTCGGCTCCGGATGCGCCATCCCGCCGCGGTCGGCAGGGGGTGGCGCTCATCGATGCGATTGGTCCCTGAGCCCGCCGTGTCGATTCCGGGTGGGCCATCGCCGCTATACGCCCAACCGATCCATCGCGGCTCGGTTGCCGCGCGGTGATTACGACCTTTGACGGATCGCGGGAGGCAGAGCGGTGGATTGTCAAAGCCGGCCCCGCCGCCAGGCAGCCTACCGAAGAAGCGAGTTCCTTGGCGACGTTCGCCATTGCCGAGTCGACATCGCGCGACAAACGCCGTGTCGGACGCGAAGAGTACGCTGGCGGACGCTCGGCCCGTCAGTAGCGCGCCGTGACAGGCATCGGCGCCTTGGGCGCGGTGTAGAGCGGCACCTGCACGCGGAAGTAGCCGCGGGTCTCCTCGCCGCCGTTGGCGACGCCGGCCATCGTGCTCGGGCCGAGGCCGTAACCGCCGGCGCGGATCGCCACCTCGCGGGTGACGTAGGCCTGCAGCTTGAACGAGCCGAAGTCATAGCCGACGAGTCCGCCGACGGCGACCGAGGCGGGCTTGGTCGCGACCGGCCCGACGATGTCCTCCTGCGCGTAGCCGACGACGCCGAGCTCGAACTTCCCGAACGTCTTCGACAGCGTGTAATCGACGAAGATGTTGTCGTTGAAGCCGATGAAGTTGCTCAGCGCCGACGGGCGGACGCCGCCGAAGTTGCCGGAGTAGATCACGGTGGCGATCG
>CALMRL010000331.1 GCA_937873345.1 uncultured Beijerinckiaceae bacterium
GTACGAGCAGAGCGCGGTGCCGGGCTTCATCGGCGAGCCGAGCGGGCGGCAGCGCGACGCGATGCGCCTCGCCCTGCTGGTGCGCGACGGCGACCTCGCCGAGGCGGCGGAGGTGCGCGAAAGGCTGGAGAACGAGGCGTTGCCGCTGATGATCTTCGACGACGCCGCCGCCGCGCCGGCGCGCGACGTCGACGACTTCTGCCAGCACGGCTTCGAGGTGCTGAGCCTCGACGGGCGCTACCTGTGGCTGGCGCCCGAGCAGGTCAGCAGCATGGTGCTCGCCCCCGTGCGCCGGCCGCGCGACCTCGCGTGGCGCAAGGCCGAGACCGTGCTCGCCGACGGCCGCGAGGCGAGCTTCCACCTCGTCGCCCAGTACTGGGACGGCGAGAGCGGCGAGGCGCACCGCCTCGGCACCCGGACGGACTGGATCGAGGGGCCGGCGGGCACCACGCGCGGCCGCGGCCAGAAGGTGTGGCTCGCCGGGGAGGAGGCGCGCAACATCCTCGACGTCGAGGCGATCGCCTACGGCGGCGAGCCGGCGCAGGCTGCCGCCTGATGCGCCTGCAGACCTCGCTGCTCGACAGGCTGATCGACGAGGACCCGACGGTGTCGCGCGACCCGCCGCTGACGCGCACGCAGGAGATGATCGCGATCCGCAACGGCTTCCGCCGCGACCTCGAGGCGCTGCTCAACACCCGCCGGCTGTGCCGCACCCCGCCCAAGGAGTTCGACGCGCTGGCGACCGCGCTGCCGGGCTACGGCGTCGAGGACTTCGTCGGCGCGCCGCTGGCGACGCTGGCGCAGCGCCAGGCCCTCGTCGAGGCGGTGGAGCAGACCATCCGCACCTTCGAGCCGCGCTTCTCCAGCGTGAAGGTGTCGCTGATCCGCTCGCGCGACATGGAGGAGCGGCGCCAGGCGATCCGCATCGAGGCTGTGGCGACCCTGCAGCACGGGCCGGAGCCGGTGGTATTCGAATCGGCGCTCGACCCGACGACACGCTCGTTCCGCGTGGATTGAGGAAGATCGCGGCATGGCCGAGCGTCTGCTCAGATTCTTCAACGAGGAGGTCGACGCGGTGCGCACGCTCGGCGCCCGCTTCGCCGCGCGTCACCCAAAGATCGCCGGGCGGCTGCGCCTGTCGTCGGACTCGGTCGACGACCCCCACGTCGCGCGGCTCGTCGAGAGTTTCGCCTTCATCGCGGCGCGGCTGCGCCTCAAGCTCGACGACGACTTCCCCGAGCTGACGGAAACGCTGCTCGAGTTCCTGTACCCCCACTACCTCGCGCCGATCCCTGCGCTCGCCATAGCCGCCGCGCAGCCCGGCGGCGACCTCACGGGGCTGGCGACGATCCCGCGCGGCACGGCGGTGGAGAGCGAGCCGATCGAGGGCGACATCTGCCGCTTCCGCACCACCCAGGCGGTCGAGACCTGGCCGATCCGGGTCGTTTCGGCGACGCTGTCGGGCCAGCCGCTCGTGGCGCCGGCGGCGCCGCGGCTCGACGCGGCGGCGAGCCTG
>CALMRL010000332.1 GCA_937873345.1 uncultured Beijerinckiaceae bacterium
GCCCACGACGACTTGCTGGTGTTCTATCACGGCGGCTAGCCGGTCGTAGCCGGCACGGCTGTTGAGGCCGCCGCCGTGATAGAACACCAGCAAGTCGTCGTGGGCGGCCGTCCGCTCGCGATGGGCTGGCTCATAGAGGGAATAGGCCAGTTCGACCCCGTCGGCGGCGCGCACCCTGCCCTGCCGGGAGGGCGGCGGCGCGGCGATCGCCGCGAGACGCGCCTCGAAGGCAGTGAAATCGATCATGGGAGTTGCTCGGACGGTGCGGCCGTTCGGCTCGGAGCGAGAGGGGCGGCCGGATGCGGCACTTATCCCGTGGTTTGTGTTTGCGCGACGTCCCCGCGCGCTTGCGACGCGGCCTCGTCGCGACACATACCTCCTGATGCAGACGCTGGAAAAACTCGCGATCCTCGCCGATGCCGCGAAGTACGACGCGTCCTGCGCGTCAAGCGGCACCGACAAGAAGTCCTCGCTGAAGACCGGGGCCATCGGCTCCACCGAGGGCATGGGCATCTGCCACGCCTACGCGCCGGACGGGCGCTGCATCTCTCTGCTCAAGATCCTTCTGACGAACTACTGTCGCTTCGATTGCCACTACTGCGTCAACCGCGTGTCGTCGAACGTGCCCCGCGCCCGCTTCACCGTCGACGAGGTGGTCGACCTGACGCTCGGCTTCTACCGCCGCAACTACATCGAGGGCTTGTTCCTGTCGTCGGGCATCATCCAGTCGCCGGACTACACGATGGAGCAGGTGGTGGCGGTGGCGCGCAAGCTGCGCGAGGAGCACCGCTTCAACGGCTACATCCACCTGAAGACGATCCCCGACGCCGACCCCGACCTGCTCGCCGAGGCGGGGCGCTTCGCCGACCGCCTGTCGATCAACGTCGAGCTGCCCTCGCAGGCAAGCCTCGCCAGGCTGGCGCCGGAGAAGGACGCCGGGCGCATCCGCCAGTCGATGGCCGGCCTGCGCCTGCGCATCGAGGACGCCAAGGGCGAGCGCAAGGCCGCGCGTCCCGGGGGCGCCAAGCCGCAACGCTTCGCCCCGGCGGGGCAATCGACGCAGATGATCATTGGTGCCGATCCGTCCGACGACGGCGCCATCCTGCGCCAGTCCTCGTCGCTCTACGCCTCCTACGGTCTCAGGCGCGTGTACTACTCCGCCTTCTCCCCAATTCCCGATGCCAGCCGGACACTGCCGCTCGTCAGGCCGCCGCTGATGCGCGAGCACCGGCTCTACCAGGCGGACTGGCTCCTGCGCTTCTACGGCTTCGGCGTCGAGGAGATCGTTGGCGCGAGCGATGGCGGCATGCTCGACCTCCACGTCGACCCAAAGACAGCCTGGGCCTTGAAGCACCGCGAGCACTTCCCCGTCGACGTCAACGTCGCGGCGCGCGAGAGCCTGCTGCGCGTGCCGGGGCTGGGCACCAAGGGGCTGGCGAAGATCCTGGCGTCGCGCCGCCACCACGCGCTGCGGCTGGAAGACCTCGCCCGTATCTGCGCCAGCGTGAAGAAAATGATGCCCTTCATCATCTGCGCCGACTGGCAGCCGGGCGGCTTGACCGATCGCACCGACCTTCGCGCGCGAGTGGCGCCGGCGAAGCAGATGGAGCTGTTCGCGTGATGGGCGCAGCGGCGGCGAGGTTTCGACCTGAGATCGATTGTCCGGCCGGTGTGACGGCAGCAGTCTGCGAGGATCACGATATCGCGATGGCTCCAGGCCGGGAAAGCGATCATGCCGACCGACCCCGCCGGACCCCGCGACCGGCGTCCCGATCCGTCTTCCGCTTCCTGGTGGCAGCGGCTCGGCGATGCCAAGCTGACGCCGGCCATCGTGCTCCTGTTCTTTCTCGGACTGGTGGTCCTTTCCACCATGGCGGCCGGCATCGGCCTTGTCGCACACCACTTTCGCGCGGCAGTCAGCCAAACGCGCTGAGGGGCAGGCTACCGGATCAAGAGCCGTGAAGCGCGTCGCGCTCGCCTCGCCGGTGGACTTCGCCGGCT
>CALMRL010000333.1:0-9175 GCA_937873345.1 uncultured Beijerinckiaceae bacterium
CAGAGGGCGGGCGACCACCCTTCGGCTTCAGCGGCTCGGGCGGCAGAAGCGGCGCAATCACAGCCCAAAGATCGTCGGAAACAAAGGTCTTCGCCATGCCCCAACAACGCACCAGCCCGCGTTTTGTTAGATGCTCTAAGAGCCTGTTTGAGGGCCTTTGCTGGCCGTCCCCATCTATCTCCGAGCCAGAGAAAGCATCCGCTTGGCAGGGCGGGATGGAGAGCAGATGTGGACGCACCAGCATCGGACGCGTCACGAGGCGCGCCTGAAGAGTGTCGTGGCGCAAACAAGCCTGGACAAGATCGCCCGCGTCCTGGAGCGGGCCGATCCGCCGGGCAGTCCGGCGGCGACGCTGGCGCGCTTGGTTCTGGCGGCGATCGCCTGGCATCTTCCGAGTTGCTGGCGCCTGGCGGGCGCTGCCGGCAGGCTTTCCGCCCTGGCGCACGGTGTACGGCTGGTTCCGGCGCTGGATCGAGCGCGGTCTGTTTGCCGAGTTGATGCGGGCCCTGGCCCGTCGCCAGCGCCGCCGCTGCGGTCGCCATCGCGCGCCACGGCTGGCGATCATCGACATACAGAGCGTCAAGTGCATCGGGGTGCGTGGCCCACGCGGCTACGACGGCGCCAAAAAGCTGGTCGGGCGCAAGCGCGTGGCGCTGATGGATGGGGAGGGTCACATCCTGGCCCTCGCGGTTGTGCCGGCCAACGTGCAGGACCGGGACACGCTGCCGGCGCTGGATGAGGGCAAGGTGGCATGGCCGAGCCTGCGTGTGGCGTTGCTGGACGGCGCGTTCACGGCCGAGCGCTGCCAGGCGTGGTGCCACGGGCACGGCATGCGCCACCGCGTTGTCGAAAAGCAGCCGGACCAGAAAGGCTTCGTTGTGCTGGAGCGGCGCTGGCTGGTCGAGCGCACCTTTGGCTGGTTCAGCCACTGGAGCGGCCTGCATCGCGAGCGCGCCAGTCGTCTCGACGTCGCAACCGGCCGCCTTGCCTGCGTCGCCAGCCTGATGGCCGCCAACACCCTCAACAATCCTGCATGACCTCAAGCCCTCAAACAGGCTCTCAGAGCGCGTTATAAACGTTCTGTGAGGAACCTCGCAGATTTGCGGGATAGTTGTTATCGCGCAAACCTTATCCGTCCGACGTGTGCGACAACGAGGGGGCGCTGGTTGCGCCCTATCTGGCACTTTTGCGCGAGGACGCCGGACAGCGCGAGCACAGCCTCGGCGAGGTGTTCAACAGGTGGCGCAGCGTGATCCGAAGGGGTTGCCCGTGGCGGCTGATGCCGCACCACCTGCCGCCCATCCTGGCGCCTCCTTGGCGGCGGTGTACTAGCAGGCAGGCGCTGGCTGGCGGCGGGCGGCTTTGAGCCCCTCGTTGATGACCTGCGCGCGGTGCTGCGGCTGGCCACCGGGCGCAAGGCCGAGCCGAGCGCGGCGGTGCTGGACAGCCGCACGCTGCGCTTCTTGCCCGAAAGCGGGCAGCGCGCCGGCTATGACGGTGGCAAGCGCAAGAAGAGGTCCAAGCGGCACATGGCAGTGCACAGCTTGGGACATCGGCTCGCCCTGCACGTCACCCCGGCCAGCGCCGACGACCGGGCACGGGTCGGCCGGCTCGCCCAGGCGGTGCAGGCGGCCACCGGCGGCAGCGTCGAGGGGGCCTATGTCGACCAGGGCGATACCGGCGACAAGCCGGCCAAGGCGGCAGGCGAGCAGGGCCTCAAGCTGGAGGGGGGCAGACCGCCCGAAGCCAAGCGCGGCTTTGTGCTGCTGCCGCGGCGCTGGGTGGTGGAGCGCTCGTTTGCCTGGGCGACCCACTTTCGCCGGCGGGTCAAAGACCACGAGGGCTATGCCAGTGCACCGGCCGGCTTGCACCTCGTCGCTTTTCTCTGCCTGATGCTCAGAAAGCCCGCTCTACTTGCAACCCGTTCATGACGCGCCTTAGGGCTCGAAGGCGATGATCTCTCGCAGATCGACACTCCCGATGGTGGCCTCGCGGACAATGTGCATCCCGCCTTCCACGACCTCGCAATGCGTGCACAGCTTGGGCAGTAGGGACTGGCGGGCATCGCGGGCCTTGAGGACCAAACCTTGCCAGGCTCGATCACGACTGAAGGGTGTCTCGCCCTCAGATTCACCGGGATGGTCGCGGTCGAGTAGATCATGAGGATGTTCCTTCGCTGGAACTGCTTGTCGCCCGGCCGTCAGGCCAAGACCGCGATTTCGGCGGCAAGGTCGCGGTAGGCGCGCAGAGGGCGACCCAGAAGCGTGGTGAGTCGCTCGACGTCGCCGGCCTCCGGGACCATTCCGTCGGTCAGGAAGCGCTCGGCCATCATGCGCATGTCGTACGCCATCCATCCCGGCATGAACTGCCGGAGGTTCTGCTCGAACCCGGCGGTGTCGTCGCCGCCGTAGGCGACCGGGCGGCCGAGAACCTCCGACCAGATGGCGGCCACGTTCTCGCCGGTCAGGGTCTCGGGACCGACGACGTTGATCCGGTCGAGTGGGAGCGGCCCGTCGGCCTGCTCGCGGCGGATCAACTCGATGGCCGCGATCTCGCCGAGGTCGCGTCCATCGACCATGGCGAGACCCCTGGCCCCGATCGGCATGGGGTAGACGCCGTGCTGGAGGACGACGTCCTTGATCGTCAAATCGTTGCTCATGTAGTGGGCTGGCCGCAGGATGGTGGCCTCGAAGCCCATCCGCTCGATCATCCGCTCCACGCCGAACTTGCCCGCGAAGTGCGGCACGTTCACGTACAGGTCGCTATGGATGACAGACAGGTAGACGACGCGCTCGATCCCGGCCTCCCGGGCGACGTTGAGCGCGATCAGCGCCTGGGTGAACTCGTCCGCCAGTACCCCGTTGAGCAGGAACAGGGTGGAAGCACCCGCGAACGCGCTCCGCAGGGATTCGACATCGAGCATGTCGCCCTGGACGACGGCGACGCCCGCCGGCAAGCCGGCCTTGGCGGGATCGCGGACGAGGGAGCGCACGTCGGCGCCGCGCTCTACGAGATGGTCGACGACATGGCGGCCGATGGTGCCGGTGGCGCCGGTAACGAGGATGGTCATGGGATCGCTCGCGGGTTGCTTGTTGCGATCCTCGAGATGAGCGGTCCATCTTCGTGCCGGAAGACGGCGTACATGGACATGCCGTCTCGCTGGTGGAACGTATGGATCTCCTCGCCCTCGCCGACTTCAACCTTGTCGCCCGACATGGAGGGTTTGGGCGCGCCGCACGGGCGGCTGGACGTCCGAAGGCGACGCTGTCGCGCCGGGTCGCAGAGCTGGAGGGCGCGCTCGACCTGCGCCTGTTCGAGCGCGGCGCGCGCACGGTGAAGCTCACGGAGGAAGGAAGGGCCCTCCACGAGCGGACGGGGATGCTGCTGGCCGAGCTCGACGAGACCGCGGCGGCCATCGCCTCGGGCGGCGCGAAGCCGCGAGGCAGGCTGCGGATCAGCGCGCCGCTGCTGTTCTCGCAGGTCGCGATGGGGAAGCTGGCGGCCGGATTCTCAGCGAAGCACCCGGAGGTCCGGCTTGAGGTCACGACGGAGGACCGGGCCGTCGACATGGTCGAGGAAGGCTACGACCTCGTGATCCGGGTCAACCCGGATATCGACGAGAGCTTGGTCGGGCGCATCTTCCTGCGAGACCGGTTGGTCGTCGTGGCGAACCCGGCGCTGGGTCGGCCGACGGGTAACCGGGCCGTGTCAGCCGTGGTGCATGTTCTGGACGGTGACGATGCCTGGCACGTGGGAGCCCCCGGCGGGAGGTCGCGCATCTTCTTCGAGCCGGTGCTGCGCCTGTCGTCGCTCATCATGGTTCGTGACGCGGTCCGGGCTGGTATCGGGGCGGGGTGCCTGCCGATTTCCCTGGTCAGCCGCGACTTGGACGCGGGCACATTGGTCCACTGGGGAGACGTCGACGGTCCCGCCATCGCGCTGTGGACGCTCTATCCCTCTCGCCGGCTGCTCAGCACGCGCGTTTCGGCCTTCCTTGACCACCTGAAGCAGGCGTTCCCCGGCGGGACGCCGGACGAACTGGCTTCCTATGTCGCGGGATGATGCAGCCTCCCAGGTTTGTCTCCGTCCATACGGAAACCGCCCCGCCCGCCAGTGATCGCCGGAATGTCCGCTGAGAGGGCAAAGATCGACTTGCCAAGGACCGGCAAGGGTCGACCTCCGACCATGACGGGGAAAGTTGCACAAGATGCCCGCGCCAGCCGGACATGGTGCCCCGGGACCGGATATCCCGCGTCCTGGGCGGATGTGACCCCTGCACGATCCGGTGCATCCACGCCGTCGCCCCATCGACCAAAACGCTCGCGGCCATGGCGCCCGCGGCTTCATTGCCGCGTGAACACCGGCGGCAAGCTTCGCGTTTCCGGATGATTCTCGGGCGCAGTTGATTGGCGGGACCACCGCGATCCCTCCGTCGATCGCGAGCGCTGATCAGCCGGCGATCGGCTCGCCGCCGTCGTAGTGCAGCACCTCGACGATCTGCATGGTGACCAGCCCGATGTCGCGCAGCCCGGCGAGCGAGGCGAAGAAGTCGCGCAGCTTCTGCTCGTCGTCGATGAGTTCGATGACGAGCGGCAGGTTGCCGGACAGGTCGAGGATCGAGGCGCGCTGCACGTGGCCGTCGATGCCGAAGCCGACCACGCCTCGGAACACCGTGGCGCCGGCGATCTTCGCCGCCCGCGCCCTCTCGATGATGGCGCTGTAGAGCGGACCCGAGCCGTCTTTCGCCTTCTCGTCGGTGTAGAGCCGCATCAGGGCGGCGCGTCCCTTGATGCTCATCGCCGATCTCTCCTCATGGCGCTCTTCTCCCTATGCCCCTTGGATGCGGTTGATCGCGGCGCCCGCCGCCGAGCCGAGATAGACGCCGATCAGGCACAGCAGCACCGAGGCGGCGACGTTGGCGCCGGCGCGGGCCATGTCGCCGTCGCGGGCGAGCGCCAGCGTCTGCAGGCTGAAGGACGAGAAGGTGGTGTAGCCGCCGCAGACGCCGACCATGAAGAACTGCCGGGCGTCGGGCGGCACCAGCACGCGACCATCGGGCCCGGTGAGCATGGCGAACAGGCCGATGATGAAGCATCCCGTGACGTTGACCGTGAGCGTGCCCCAGGGGAACACCTCGTTGGACGCACGCGCGATCGCGCCGGAGGCGGCGTAGCGGGCCACCGAGCCGAGGCCGCCGCCGAGCGCGACGTAGAGGTAGGTCAGCACGTCGGGTCATCCTTCGCGTCGGCTGTGGTCTGGAAGGTTGCGGTCTCGAAGGTCGCGACCGATCCCACCCCGCGGGCCAGGGATACGGCATGCGGTGGGGCGACAAGCCAACGGCGTGCCGACGCGCTGCGATCGGATCGCGATTGCGCCATCCGAGACGAGCGAGGCCGCAACGGGTGCTCCGAGATGCCGTTTCCGGGAGCGCCCTGCTCATGGGTCGCGGCCGGTCGCGCGGCGAGGGAAGGGGCGAAGGTCAGCGGCGCGAGCCCGCTCGTGCCGGCCCCGCGTAGGGCGGGGCATCGCGATCTCGCAGAGATCATCAGACGCAAGATGGTTTCGAGGGGGAACTCCACTCGCGCCCCCGGAATGTACGAAGCCGGCGATCCGTTCCGACCGTCGCGCAGCATACCCGACGAGGCGAGTGGGCGAATGCGATGTTCAAGGCGAAGCGACATGACGAGATCAAGGCTCCGCATCCTGGCCGCCTCGCTCGCCTTGCTGGCAGCCGCCGCCCCGGCCCTCGCCGCTGAGGGATACCAGGCACGGACGGGTGCCGCGCCGCCGCGCTTCGACGAGAAGCTGTTCCCGCCCTGGCAGCATGGCGCCAACAACGACGCCGAGCATCGCGGGCTGGAGTTCACCGTGCCCCAGGTCGACGTGATGGCCGATTTTCACGGCTCGCTCGACGACCCCAAGCTGGTGCTCTTCGTCGGCGGCAACTACTTCTTCGCGATGGCGCCGCTGGTGAAGGCGTTCGAGGTCGAGCATCCCGAGTACAAGGGCCGGCTGTTCTGGGAGACGATCCCGCCGGGCCTGCTGGTCGACCAGATGAAGAGCGGCGGCACGATCACGGTGGGCAACATGACCTTCACCGCCAAGGCCGACGTCTACCTCGCCGGTCTCAAGAAGGTCGAAGAGCTGGTCAAGGACGGCACGCTGGAGGGGCCGGCGGTGCCCTACGTCACCAATACGCTGACGATCATGGTGCCCGCCGGCAACCCCGCCCGCGTCGCCGACCTCGCGGACCTTGGCCGGCCCGGCATCAGGCTCGCTATGCCGAATCCCGCCTTCGAGGGCATCGCGCGGCAGATCAAGGCGTCCCTGACGAAGGCCGGCGGTCAAGCGCTGGCGGATGCCGTCTACGATGCCAAGGTTAAGGACGGCTCGACGATCCTCACCCACATCCACCACCGGCAGACGCCGCTGTTCCTGATGCAGGGGATCGCCGATGCCGGCGTCACCTGGCAGTCGGAGGCGATGTTCCAGGAGCAGGCCGGGCACCCGATCAGCCATGTCGATATCCCAGCCAAGGACAACGCGACGGCGATCTACGGCGGCGCGGCGGTGAAGGATGCGGCGCACCACGAGGCAGCGAAGACTTGGCTCGCCTTCATCGCCTCTCCCACCGCGCTGCGCATCTTCGAGGGCTACGGCTTCAAGCCATACGACAAGGGAGGCATAGCAGGGGCGGACTGACCCGGCGGAACAGGCCGCATCGGGGAGGGGCGCGATCACATTGAGCGCGCATCGCGACTGGTCCGCGAGGCGGGCCCTTTCCAGCTTTCCGCTACAGCGACTGACCAGAGCGCGATCGGACAGTCCCGGGGGCATCCCAAGGCAATCCGGAGCGGCGGTCCGGTGCTATTCCGATTTGCACTGCGAAAGGTACGACATGAGTCTCATCGTCCATTCCGAGGTGCCGTTCAACGCCGAACCGCCCCTCGACGTGCTGCGCTCCTCGTCGATCACCGAGCAGAGCGACTTCTACGTCCGCAGCCACGGCGACATCCCGCGGGTGGAGGCGGACGGCTTCGCACTCGCGGTCGGCGGGCTGGTGGCGACGCCGCTACGGCTTTCGCTCGCCGACCTCCGCGCCCTGCCGCAGGCGGAGGTGGAGGCGACGATGCAGTGCGCCGGCAACCGCCGCGCCGACATGCTGGAGGTGAGGCCGGTCGCCGGCGATCCCTGGTCGGCCGGCGCGATCGGCAATGCGCACTGGTCCGGCGTCCGGCTCGCCGACATCCTCCGGGCGGCGGGCGCCGACACCTCGCTCGGACGGCACGTCGGTTTCTCCGCACTCGACGAGGTGGAGATGGACGGCAAGCGGTTCCGCTTCGGCACCTCGATCCCGATAGGCAAGGCGATGTCGCCGGAGGTGCGCGTCGCGTCGGCCATGAACGGAGCGCCCCTTGCGCCGCGGCACGGCTATCCCCTGCGGATCGTCACCCCCGGCTTCGCCGGCGTGCGCAGTCCGAAGTGGCTGGCGGCGATCGAGGTGCGCGACGCGCCATCGGACTGCCCGATCCAGGCCGCGGACTACAAGCTGCTGCCGCCGGACGTCGAGCGGGTCGAGGACATCGACTGGTCGCGCGGCGTCACCATCGACGAGCTGCCGGTGAACTCGGCCATCTGCGTGCCGCAGGCGCACGCCCGACTGTCGCCGGGCCGGCTCGACCTCCGCGGATGGGCGTCGGCGACCGCCCGCGAGATCGTCCGCGTCGACGTCTCGACGAACGGTGGCCGCACATGGCGGCAGGCGCACCTGGAGGGCCGGCGGTCGCCGTGGGCCTGGGTGCTCTGGGACGCCGAGGTCGATCTCAGTCCCGGCGAGCACGAGCTGGTCGTGCGCGCCTGGGACAGCGCCGGCCAGACGCAGCCCGCGAGAGCGGACGACACCTGGAACGTGAAAGGGTATCTCAGCGCTGCCTGGCACCGGATCCCGATCGTCGTCGGATGATGAAGGAGCGTCCGCGCGGCTGGGCGGAAGGCCATCGGACGTCCGACCGATCGCCGCATCCGATTGAACCGTTCGCGCAACGCCGTTGGATCGCGGGACCCCGATCCTGCATCGATCGTCCCGCAGCCCGGCTCTCGCCGGGTTGAGGAGGATGCGATCCGTGACCATGCTTCCCGCAATGATGGATGCCATCGAGCCCGGCCGCGAGGCCGCGGGCGAGGATCGTCCCGGCCGCCGCCTCGACGGCGGCGAGCGCCTGCGGCGGGCCGTCCCCGGCCTCGCCCTGTGCCTCCTCGTCACCGGCATGGCCATCGCGCTGCAGCGGATCGAGGAGCGGTTCGTCGGCCAGCCCTACATCGAGGCGCTGGTGCTGGCGATCCTTCTCGGCGTCGCGATCCGCACCGCCTGGATGCCGCCCGCCTCCTATCGGCCGGGCATCAACCTGTCCGCCAAGTTCCTGCTCGAGGTCGCCGTGACGCTGCTCGGCGCCTCGGTCTCTGTGCAGGCGGTGCTGGCGATCGGCCCGGCGATGATCGGCGGCATCGCGCTGGTGGTGATGGTCGCGATCGCCGCCTCCTTCGCGATCTGTCGCCTGCTGAGGCTGCCGGTCCGCATGGCGATCCTCGTCGCCTGCGGCAACTCGATCTGCGGCAACTCGGCGATCGCCGCCGTGGCCCCGGTGATCGGCGCCGACGGCGACGACATCGCCTCCTCCATCGCCTTCACCGCCGTGCTCGGCGTCGTGGTGGTGCTCGCCCTGCCGCTGCTGGTGCCTGTGCTGGGGATGAGCGTCCCGCAGTACGGCGCGCTCGCCGGCCTCACCGTCTACGCCGTGCCGCAGGTGCTCGCTGCGACCCTGCCGATCGGCGCGCTGGCGAACCAGGTCGGCACGGTGGTGAAGCTCGTGCGGGTGCTGATGCTCGGCCCCGTGGTGCTGCTGATGTCGCTGCTTACAAGCCGTCTGCGCGACGAGACCGATGAGGCCGCTCCCGCCGTCACCGCGGGCGACCGCCCTCGCCGCGGCCGGCCGGCGCTGCACGAACTGGTGCCGTGGTTCATTGTCGGCTTCATCGCCGTCGCGTGCCTGCGCACCTTCGACCTGATCCCCCACGCCGCGCTGCGCCCGATCGCGCTCGCCGCGACGCAGCTGACGATCGTCTCGATGGCGGCGCTCGGCTTGGGTGTCGACATCCGCTCGGTCGCCCGCGCCGG
>CALMRL010000333.1:9185-9445 GCA_937873345.1 uncultured Beijerinckiaceae bacterium
CTGCGCGTCACCGCCGCGGTCACGCTCTCACTTCTCGTCCTCGGCGTCATCAGCCTCGCGCTGATCTACGCCCTGCACGTCCGTTAGGCGGGGACATCCACGATGGCAGCGAGCAGTGCCGAGCCGGCGTGGCTGGGGCGGCGGCCGGCCGGCCGGATGGCGAGGAAGCGCCGGTCGGGTAGCGCCATCGGCACCCGCACGAGCAGCCCGGCCTCCAGCCCCGCCACGGCGGCGTTGGCCGACACGGCGGTGGCGCCGAG
>CALMRL010000334.1 GCA_937873345.1 uncultured Beijerinckiaceae bacterium
TGCGCCGAGCCATCCTCGCCGCTCTTCTCCTCGCCGGCACGGCGGCGCAAGCAGCCCCGCCGCAGGCCGCCCAACCCTCCGGCTCCTGGCGCGACGACCATCCCGGCCAGCTCCACGACATCAAGGCGGCCGACCTGCCGAAGCCCTACGCCACGCGCTCGGCGACCAACGGCCCGGCGGTGATCACCCCGCCAGGGGACAGGCTGCCCACCGCGCCGCCCGGTTTCGCCGTCACCCGCTTCGCCGAGCTGCCCGACGGGCCGCGGGCCATGGCGGTGGCGCCGAACGGCGACGTCTTCGTCGCCGAGACCGCCGGCGGCGACATCCGCCTGCTGCGCGCCGAGCCGGGCGCGAGCAAGGCGTCGCTGAACACGGTCTACGCCTCCGACCTCGACGAGCCCTTCGGCATCGCCTTCTACCCTCCGGGGCCGAACCCGGAATGGGTGTACGTCGCCAACACCAACTCGGTGGTGCGCTTCCCCTACCGCAACGGCGACACCGCCGCGCACGGCCTGCCGCGCACCATCGTGCCGGTGCTGGCGCAGAGCGGCGGCGGGCACTCGACGCGCGACATCCGCTTCTCGCCCGACGGCAAGCGGATGTTCGTTTCCATCGGTTCGGGCTCGAACGTCGCCGAGGAGATGCCGCGGTTGCGCGGCGCGGCGCTGGAGCGATGGGTGCGATCCCACGCGCTCGGCGCCGCCTGGGGTGACGAGGAGGGCAGGGCGGCGGTGCTCGTCTTCGACCCCGACGGCGGCGGTCGCAGGGCGTTCGCCACCGGCATCCGCAACTGCGTCGGGATGGCGATCCAGCCGAAGTCCGGCGACCTGTGGTGCGCGACGAACGAGCGTGACGGGCTCGGCGACAACCTCGTGCCGGACTACCTCACCCGTGTCCGCGACGGCGGCTTCTACGGCTGGCCCTGGTACTATCTCGGCGACCACGAGGACCCCCGCCAGGTCGGCGCCCGGCCCGACCTCGCCGGCAAGGCCACGGTGCCAGACGTGCTGATCCAGTCGCATTCTGCACCGCTCGGCGTGACGTTCTACCGTCACGAGGGCGACGCCGCCTTTCCCGACTCCTATGACGGCGATGCCTTCGTCACGCTGCACGGCTCGTGGAACCGGGCGAGGCGCACCGGCTACAAGGTGATCCGCGTGCCGATGAAGGACGGCAGGGCGACCGGCGCCTACGAGGACTTCCTCACCGGTTTCGTCATCGACGATTCGAAGGTGTTCGGCCGGCCGGTCGGCGTCACCGAGGCTAGAGACGGCTCGCTGCTCGTCAGCGACGACGGCAACGGCGTGATTTACCGCGTCGCGCCCGATGCCAAGAGGGCGCAGAGGTGAGGGCGGCACGGTGAGGGCCATTGGCCTCGCGATGCTCGCCGTCACGCTGGTGCTGCCGGCAGCGGCGCAGACGCGGCACGTCGTGCACCGTCATGCCCATCGCCTTCACCGCGTGGCGCGCGTAGCGAACCCGCCTGCCTGGGGCTCGACCGTCTACGGCGAATCGCTGCCATTCGTGACCGGCACATGCATCGATCCCTACGACCCCGACCCGATCGGTGGCCCGGACAGGGTCGGCGAGGGCGGACCGGGCGGCTACGGTCCGCAGTGTCGGCGCCCGGCGGGGGTGATTCCCGGGACGACGGTGCGCTGATCCGCGCGGAGCGCCTCTGTGGATAACTCGCGGGAGTCTACGTCGTCGGATTCGACTCCTTCGCCGGGTTGGGAGCACATTCCCATCCCCCGGGCCATAGTCTTTTCGGTTAAGGTGCCGAGCATCTGCTGAGACTGTGGAGAGTGTTCATCTTAACCCTGCGCGTTAATATGCTGCGGGTATTCCACGCCGGGGTGGGCGACAACAGGCTGGACGCCGAGCGGATTTTCCGTCGCGCATCCCCTAGACTCTGAGCTGGAGCACCATGCGTATCGATCGTCGCTTCACCACCGCCGGCCAGTCTCCCTATGCGACGATCGAGTTCCGAGCGACGAAGAGCGAGATCCGCAATCCCGACGGCTCGGTGGTGTTCTCGCTCGACGGCATCGAGGTTCCCGCCGCCTGGAGCCAGGTCGCGGCCGACATCATCGCGCAGAAGTACTTCCGCAAGGCGGGCGTGCCGGCGCGGCTGAAGCGCGTCGAGGAGAACGACGTCCCCTCCTTCCTGTGGCGCAGCGTGCCCGACGAGGCGGCGCTCGCCGAGCTTTCCGAGAGCGAGCGCGCCGGCCCGGAGCTGTCGTCGAAGCAGGTCTTCGATAGGCTGGCGCTGACCTGGACCTACTGGGGTTGGAAGGGCGGACACTTCGACAGCGAGCACGATGCACAGGCGTTCGCCGACGAGCTGCGCTTCATGCTGGCGCGTCAGATGGCGGCGCCGAACTCGCCGCAATGGTTCAACACAGGGCTGCACTGGGCCTACGGCATCGACGGTCCCAGCCAGGGCCACCACTACGTCGACCACCGCACCGGCGAACTGGTGGCCTCGGCCACCGCCTACGAGCATCCGCAGCCGCACGCCTGCTTCATCCAGTCGGTGCAGGACGACCTCGTCAACGAGGGCGGCATCATGGACCTGTGGGTACGCGAGGCGCGCCTGTTCAAGTACGGCTCGGGGACCGGATCGAACTTCTCGAAGCTGCGCGGCGAGAACGAGCGCCTGTCGGGCGGCGGCAAGTCGTCGGGCCTGATGAGCTTCCTCAAGATCGGCGACCGCGCCGCCGGCGCGATCAAGTCGGGCGGCACCACGCGCCGCGCCGCCAAGATGGTGGTGGTCGATGCCGACCATCCCGACATCGAAAGCTACATCGACTGGAAGGTGCGCGAGGAGGACAAGGTCGCGGCGCTGGTCGCCGGCTCCAAGGCGTTGTCGAAGCACCTGCGCGCCATCCTCAAGGCCTGCGTGAACTGCGACGGTGACGGCGACGACTGCTTCAACCCGGAGAAGAATCCGGCTCTGAAGAAGGAGATCAAGCTGGCACGTCGCGCCTTCGTGCCCGACGCTTCGATCAAGAAGATCATCCAGTACGGACGCCAAGGCTTCACCGAGGTCGACGTCGACACCTACACGCTGGACTGGGACTCCGACGCCTACCTCACGGTGGCGGGGCAGAATTCCAACAATTCGGTGCGCGTCACCGACGCCTTCCTGCGCGCCGTCGAGGAGGACGGCGACTGGACGCTGACCAAGCGCATAACCGGCAAGCCGCACAAGACCCTCAAGGCACGCGACCTGTGGGATCGCATCGGCCACGCTGCATGGCATTCCGCCGACCCCGGCCTACAGTACCACACCACCATCAACGAGTGGCACACCTGCCCGGCGGGCGGCGACATCGTCGCGAGCAATCCCTGCTCGGAGTACATGTTCCTCGACGATACCGCCTGCAATCTCGCCTCGCTGAACCTTCAGCAGTTCCGCGCGGCCGACAAGAGCTTCGACCTCGCCGCCTACGAGCATGCCGTGCGGCTGTGGACGGTGGTGCTCGAAATCTCGGTGCTGATGGCGCAGTTCCCGAGCCGCGAGATCGCGCGGCTCTCCTACGAATACCGCACGCTGGGGCTCGGCTACGCCAACATCGGCGGCTATCTGATGTCGTCGGGCGTCGCCTACGACTCGGACGAGGGCCGCGCCTTCTGCGCCGCCATCTCGGCGATCATGACCGGCGTCTGCTACGCCACCTCGGCCGAGATGGCGCGCGAGCTGGGAGCCTTCGCCCGCTTCGACGAGAACCGCGAGGCGATGCTGCGCGTGGTGCGCAACCACCGACGAGCCGCGCACGGCGAGGCGACCGGCTACGAGGCGCTCTCCGTCGCGCCCGTGCCGCTCGACACCGTGATGCTGCGCGACCAGCGCCTCGCGGAGCACGCCCGTGCCGCCTGGGACAAGGCTCTGGCGCTCGGCGAGAGCCACGGCTACCGCAACGCTCAGGTCAGCGTGGTGGCGCCGACCGGCACGATCGGCCTGGTGATGGACTGCGACACCACCGGCATCGAGCCCGACTTCGCGCTCGTCAAGTTCAAGAAGCTCGCCGGCGGTGGCTACTTCAAGATCATCAACCGCGCCGTGCCCGATGCGCTACGAGCGCTCGGCTACCGCGAGGCGCAGATCGCCGAGATGGAGGCCTACGCCGTGGGCCACGGCTCGCTGAGGCAGGCGCCGGCGATCAACACGGCGACGCTGCGGGCGCGCGGCTTCACCGACGCCAAGCTTGACGAACTCGAGAAGGCGGCGGGCTCGGCCTTCGACGTCAAGTTCATCTTCAACAAGTGGACGCTCGGCGCCGATTTTCTCGCCGATGCCCTCAAGGTGCCGGCGGCCAAGCTCGACGACCCGTCCTTCGATCTCCTGGCCCACCTCGGTTTCTCCAAGGCCGACGTCGAGGCGTGCAACGTCCACGTCTGCGGCGCGATGACGGTGGAGGGCGCGCCGCACCTCGCCGCCAAGCACTATCCGGTGTTCGACTGCGCCAACGCCTGCGGCCGCATCGGCAAGCGCTACCTCTCGGTCGAGAGCCACATCCGCATGATGGCGGCGGCGCAACCCTTCATCTCGGGCGCCATCTCCAAGACGATCAACATGCCCAACGACGCGAGCGTCGAGGAGTGCAAGGATGCCTACATGCTGTCCTGGCGCCTCGCCCTGAAGGCCAACGCGCTCTACCGCGACGGCTCGAAGCTGTCGCAGCCGTTGAACAGCCAGCTCATCGCCGACGAGGAGGACGAACTGGACGAGGCGATCGACGCCGTGCTCGCCGCGCCGATGCCGGCGCGCGCCGCGGCGGTGGCGGAAAAGGTGATCGAGCGGGTGGTGGAGCGCGTCGAGCGGATGCGCGAGCGCGAGCGACTGCCCGACCGCCGCAAGGGCTACACGCAGAAGGCGGTGGTCGGCGGCCACAAGGTCTACCTGCGCACCGGCGAGTACCAGGACGGCCGCATCGGCGAAATCTTCATCGACATGCACAAGGAGGGCGCCGCCTTCCGCTCGCTGATGAACAACTTCGCCATCGCGATCTCGGTCGGCCTGCAGTATGGCGTGCCGCTCGACGAATACGTCGAAGCCTTCACCTTCACGCGGTTCGAGCCGGCGGGCTTCGTGCAGGGCAACGACGCGATCAAGAACGCCACGAGCATTCTCGACTACGTGTTCCGCGAGTTGGCGATTTCCTACCTCGGGCGGAACGAGCTGGCGCACATTGATCCCTCAGAGATCGGGCCCGACGTGCTCGGCGGCGGCGAGAAGCAGGGCAAGGCGGCGATGCCCGAAGTGCCGGCGTCGACGGCGAAGTTCGTGTCGCGCGGGTTCGTCCGCTCGAAGGCGGACAAGCTGATGCTGGTGCAGGGCGGCGCCGCGGCAGTCAGCGGCCCGACGCTGTTCGGCAGCGGCCCCCGCGCGGGAAGCGCAACGGCCCTGAAGCAGGGTTTCCGCGAGGCCGAACTGCGCGAGGTCGCCGAAGTGCTTACCCCCGAAGCGCGCATCGAGGAGCCGATGCTCGCCCCCGCCGGCTCCAACGCCGAGAAACGCAACGTCGCCCGGATGAAGGGCTACACCGGCGAGGCCTGTACCGAATGCGGAAACTTCACCTTGGTGCGCAACGGCACCTGCTTGAAGTGCGACACGTGCGGCTCGACCAGCGGTTGTTCTTGATTGTTATACTGTTGTGAAGTTCCCCATAGTTTGTACGTGGGGAGCCATAGGTTCTGCGCGTCGCACCCCATAGGTTCGCCGCGCAACTCGCCAGACTCGTCCGCCCGGGTCAGTGAACGTCAGGGTGGTTGGCAAGGCTGGCATTGCAGACGACGGGCGGACCAAGTTGTGACTAGATGTCTGGTAGCGCGTCGTTGTCGAACCCCTTGTCGCCGATCAGGGCGGCAAACGTGATCCCGTCGATCAGCGGCGCAACGCCGATGCTGTCGTGACGCTGGCCGGGCAGGAGAACGAAACGGACAAGGGTGCCAAGCGCATCCACAAGCGCCACGATCTTGGTGGTCAGGCCGCCGCGCGAGCGTCCAATGGCCTGACCCGAAGTCCCCCCTTTGCTCCCGTCCCATGCTGGTGCACGCGCACGATCGTGCCGTCCACCATGACGTATTCGAAATCGGGATCATCCGAGAAGGCGGCAAACAGCCGGTCAAACACGCCCTTCTGCGCCCAGCGGCGGAAGCGGCGGAATACCGAGTTCCAGGCTCCGAACCGCGCCGGCAGATCGCGCCAGGGTGCGCCGACCCGCGCCATCCACAGCACGGCTTCCATGAACAGCCGGTTGTCCGCACCCGAGCGGCCAGGATCGCCGGACTTGCCGGGCAGGTGCGGGGCGAGGCGCGCCCACATCGCGTCGCTCAGGCTTGATCGGTCCATTGTGCCCTCCACAAAGGCAACACGCACCCGTAACCTTGCCCAAAACTGACGTATGTCCACAGGTCTTCTACCAACGTGCGCTGATCACGACTGATGAGCCCGGTGGCGCAAGCCGAT
>CALMRL010000335.1 GCA_937873345.1 uncultured Beijerinckiaceae bacterium
CGTCGCGGCATCGAGACCCTCGACCTCGACGGCGTCGAGATGGTGTGCATCGCCTACCTGCGGGTGAAGGGAAGCCCGTCGCACCTGCGCTACCTCCTGCAGCGGCTGCGCGATCGGCTGCCGCGGCAGAAGCTCCTGGTCGGGCTCTGGCCGGAGGACGATGCGACGCTCTCCGACCGCGAGGTGCAGCGCTCGCTCGGCGCCGACCTCTACGTCGGCACCCTGGTGGAGGCGGTGGATCACTGCATCGAGGAGGCGCGCGAGCCGGTGCGGGAGGAAACGCGGGAGACGGCGGCGGCGTGAAGAGGGCGCTTCGCCGTCATTGCGAGCGTCGGCGAAGCAATGACGGATGGGCTGGGCTGTCGAGAACGCGACTTGCCGCGGAGGGATGGGGGGCGCAGATAGGGCTCGAAACCCTCGAAGGACGAGCCGATGACCGCGCGAAGCGACGCGCCCGCGTTCCCCCTGCAGGCCCCCGCCGCCGACGTCCGTGCGACGGAGGAGGGGGCCGTGATGGCCATCCTCTTCGCCCTGAGCTTCTCGCACCTCATCAACGACATGATCCAGTCGCTGGTGTTCGCGGTCTATCCCATCCTCCAGACCTCCTACCACCTCGACTTCGGCCAGATCGGCCTGATCACGCTCGCCTTCCAGTGCACGGCGTCCTTCCTGCAGCCGGTGGTCGGCTTCGCCACCGACAAGCGCCACGCCCCCTTCTCGCTCGCGGTCGGCATGGCCGTCTCGCTCGCGGGACTGGTGCTGCTGTCGCGCGCCGGCTCGTTCCACGCCCTGCTGGTGTCGGCGGCGATGATCGGCGTGGGATCGTCGATCTTCCATCCCGAGGCGTCGCGCATCGCCCGCGCGGCGTCGGGCGGGCGCTACGGCTTCGCGCAGTCGCTGTTCCAGGTCGGCGGCTACGGCGGCGCGGCGCTGGGGCCGCTGCTCGCTGCCCTGATCGTGGTGCCGCACGGCCAGCATTCGATCGAGTGGTTCGTGGCGGCCGCCTTGGTCGGCATCCTCATCCTGTCGGCGATCAGCCTGTGGTACAACCGCCACCTCTCAGGCCGGCGCGCCGCCGTTCGCAGGGTCGCCGCGCCGACCACCCTGCCCCGCCGCACCGTCGGCTTCGCCGTCGCCGTGCTGCTGGTGCTGGTCTTCTCGAAGTTCGTCTACATGGCGAGCCTGTCGTCGTACTACACCTTCTACCTCATCCATAAGTTCGGCGTCGGCGTGCAGACCGCGCAGGTCTTCCTGTTCGCCTTCCTGATGGCGACGGCGGTCGGCACCTTCTTCGGCGGGCCGATCGGCGACCGCTTCGGCCGGCGCATGGTGATCTGGGGCTCGATCCTCGGCGTGCTGCCCCTCACGCTGGCGATGCCCTACCTCAACCTCCCCCTCACCGGCGCCTGCGCCGTGGCGATCGGGCTGATCCTGTCCTCGGCCTTCCCCGCGATCGTCGTCTTCGCGCAGGAGCTGATGCCGGCGCGCGTCGGCACGGTGACCGGCCTGTTCTTCGGCGTCTCCTTCGGCACGGCCGGCGTCGGCGCGGCGGGCCTGGGCGTGCTCGCCGACCATACGTCGATCACCACGGTCTACGAGATCACGGCCTTCCTGCCGGCGATCGGGCTGCTGGCGTGGTTCCTGCCGAAGCTGGAGCGGCGGGGCTGACAGGGTACCGGCACGACCCTTGCCCGTCATTGCGAGCGCGAGCGAAGCAACCCAGGGGTCGCGGGAGATCATCCCGCGAGACTTCGCCCTGCCGCCCTGGGTTGCTTCGCTGTCGCTCGCAATGACGGAAAAATTTCCGCGATGACGCCGTGGCTCAGGCCGCCTTGGCGGCCTGCGGGTTGATCTCGCGCTGCGCCAGCTCGGTGAACTTCTTGTCGCCGGTCTTGCTGTCCTCCAGCGCCGCCTGCATCGCGCCGACCGCCTCCTTCTTGCCGATGAGGTCGGCATAGGTCGCGAGCGAGCCGTAGGAGGCGACGCGGTACTGCTGCTGCTGGTTGGCCGCCACGATCAGGGCGGCATCGCGCACCGGCCCGGCGCTGGTGTGCTCGATCATGTTCCGCATCTCGCCGACCATCGCCTCGGCGAGCGAGTTGTCGTTGCGCTCGATCTTTTGCCCGAGATGGCCGAACGCCTTTTCGATCGTCTGCGCGTACTCCTGGCTCTTCGTCGCCGTCTTCTCGAACAGCTCCTTCAGCTGCGGCGAGGACGCCTGCGAGGACACCTCCTTCGCGGCCTTGCCGATCTTCTCCTCGAAGTCGAGCACGTAGCTCATTCCCGTGAGCATCAGGTCACTGATGTTGTTCATGGCCATGGATGTTCGCCTTTGCGTTGCGCCTCGCCGATGGGTCGATCTCCATCGATCCCGCGGACGAACGCCGGCGGGAGGCGGACGTATCGGTGCGGCATCGGACGCAAGGGTGCGGCAAAGGCTCAGCCGCGCTCCATGGTCACCGGCGCCTGCGCCGTGACGGTCGGGCTGATCCTGTCCTCGGCCTTTCCCGCGATCATCGTCTTCGCGCAGGAGCTGATGCCGGCGGGCGTAGCGCTTCCCGTCATTGCGAGCGCGAGCGAAGCAACCCAGGGGCAGCAGGGTGAACTCTCGCGGGATGAGTCTCCGCGGCCCCTGGGTTGCTTCGCCTCCGGCTCGCAATGACGACCCCTACGCCGCCATTCCTCGCGGCCCGCTCGCCTTGGCCTGCCGGCGGCGCCGCGTCAGCACGTATTCGGTGTAGCCGTTCGGCTGCTCGCGCCCCTTGAAGACGAGGTCGCAGGCCGCCTGGAAGGCCGGGCCGTCCCAGTTGCCGGTCATCGGCACGTATTTCGGCTCGCCGGCGTTCTGCTTGTCGACGACGCCGGCCATCCGCTTCAGCACTGCCATCACCTCGTCGGCGGTGGTGACGCCGTGGTGCAGCCAGTTCGCGATGTGCTGCGAGGAGATGCGCAGCGTCGCGCGGTCCTCCATCAGGCCGATGTTGTTGATGTCGGGCACCTTGGAGCAGCCGACCCCCTGGTCGATCCAGCGCACGACATACCCGAGCAGCCCCTGCGCGTTATTCTCCAGCTCATGGGCGACCTCCTGGGGATCGAAGTTCGACTGGGCGAGGGGGATCGTCAGCAGGTCGTTCAGCTCGGCCGGCCTGCGGGCGCGCAGCTTGGCCTGGCGGGCGGCGACGTCGACCTCGTGGTAGTGCAGGGCGTGCAGCGTCGCCGCGGTCGGCGAGGGCACCCAGGCGGTGTTGGCGCCCTGCTCGGGGTGGGTGCGCTTCATCGTGCGCATCAACGCCATCTGATCGGGCGCCGCCCACATCCCTTTGCCGATCTGCGCCCGGCCGGGCAGGCCGAGCGCCAGGCCGACGTCGACGTTGAGGTCCTCGTAGGCGGCGATCCAGGGCTGCGTCGACATCGCGTTCTTGCGCACCATCGGACCCGCCTCCATCGAGGTGTGGATCTCGTCGCCGGTGCGGGCGAGGAAGCCGGTGTTGATGAAGCAGACGCGCTCGCTCGCCGCCTCGATGCAGGCCATCAGGTTGGCCGAGGTGCGCCGCTCCTCGTCCATGATGCCCATCTTCATCGTGTTCTTCGGCAGCCCGATCGCCTCCTCGACGCGGCCGAACACTTCATCAGCGAAGCGGATTTCGTCGGGTCCGTGCATCTTCGGCTTGACGATGTAGATCGAGCCCGAGCGGCTGTTGTGCAGCGCCTGGCCGCCGTAGAGGTCGTGGCGGGCGATGGTGGCGCAGACCAGCGCGTCGAGCAGGTTCTCAGGCGTTTCGCTGCCCTTGCCGTCGAGCACGGCGTCGGTGAAGGTGTGGTGCGCGGTCGAGCGGATCAGCATCAGCGAGCGGCCGTGCAGGTGCAGCTCGCCGCCCTTCGGGCTCTTGTAGGTCCGGTCGCCGTTCATCACCCGGTGCAGCACCTCGCCGTTCTTCTCGAACGACTCGCGCAGGTTCCCCTTCATCAGGCCGAGCCAGTTGCGGTAGCAGACGACCTTGTCGGCGGCGTCAACGGCGGCGACGGAGTCCTCCATGTCCATGATCGTCGAGATCGCGGACTCCACCATCACGTCGGCGACGCCGGCGGGGTCGGTGCGCCCGACCGGGTGCTTGCGGTCGATCACGATCTCGAGGTGCAGGCCGTTGTTCGACAGCAGGATCAGCGACGGGTCGCTCGTGGTGCCACGGTAGCCGTCGAGCTGGCCGGGGTTCTTCAGCGTGGTCACCTCGCCGCCGATCAGCGACACCACCAGCCGGCGGTTCTCGACGGAATAGGCTGCGGCGCTGGCGTGCGAGCCCGCCACCAGCGGCGCAGCGAGGTCGAGCACCGCCTTGGCCTCGCCGACGACGCGGGCGCCGCGCACCGGGTTGTAGCCGTCGCGCTTCTCGGCGCCGCGGTCCTCGTTGATCGCGTCGGTGCCGTAGAGCGCGTCGTAGAGCGAGCCCCAGCGGGCGTTGGCGGCGTTGAGGGCGTAGCGGGCGTTATTGATCGGCACCACCAGCTGCGGCCCGGCGATGTCGGCGATCTCCTCGTCGACGTTGGCCGTGGCGACGGGGATCACCGCGGGTTGCGGCGCGAGGTAGCCGACGTCGCGCAGGAAGCGGACGTAGCCGGCCTGGTCGAGCGGCTTCGAGCGGTGCTCGCGGTGGTAGTCGTCGAGCTTTCCCTGCAGCGCGTCGCGATGCGCCAGCAGGGCGCGGTTGCGGTCGCCGAAGTCGGCGACCAGCCCGGCGAGCCCGTGGAAGAAGTCCGCCTCGTCGACGCCGGAGCCGGGCAGCGCCTCCTTCAGCAGGAAGTCGTGAAGCACGCCCTCGACCATGAGGCCGTTCTTTTCGACCCTCGCCATGCCGTCCGTCCTCTCGGGTAGAGCCGCTTTCGTGCAGTGCGCTAGATGGCGCCGCGGGCAGAGCGTGTCAATTTCGTCAAGAAGCGGGTTGCCGACTCGATCGTAAACAGTGGTGTCGGCGCCGGATACGCCAGCCGACGATCAGCTTCGGCGTAGGAGCTAACCCGCGACGCAATGCCCGACCGCTGCTCTAAAAATGGCAAAATCGATCTTGATCGAGCATGCGACAAGCCTCCCCCAAGGCTGATTACCGATCACAAAGCATCGTAGCCACGATCTTGTCCGTGGAGGTTGCAAGCTTAATTCGCATATGCATATCTCAGAGCAGTGGTCGGGAGGTTCGTCTTTTCGAATCGCTGGGGCCTTGTGCCCCGCCCGGCTGCCTTCCTCATGCACATCCTTTACCTAGATGACTCTGGTTCTGTGGCTAACGCTCAAGACGACTATGTCGTCTTGGCCGGGATTGCGGTTTTCGAGCGGCAATCTCATTGGTTCTCAAAAGAGTTAGAGAACCTCGCAAATAGTATATGGCCCGATAACCCGCGTAATCTTGAGTTCCGCGGCACAGATATTCTCACGGGAAAGCGTCATTGGCGCGGTGTAGGTAAGGACGATCGCACGAAGGCCTATCGAGACGCTCTGCAGGTCATTGCAAGCAGTAAGCATGCAAGACTTTTTGGTGCAGCTGTGCATAAGGCTTCAGTCTCTCCAAACGATCCTATGGAATTCGCTTTCGAGCAAATCTGTAATCGCTTTGATCGTTTTCTAGGACATTTGCATAAATCTGGCGACACACAGAGGGGTATCGTCGTTCTGGATGAATCTTCCTACGAAACATCTTTGCAAAGTCTAGCAAGAGATTTTGGAACAAAAGGCCATACTTGGGGGCAGATTTACAATTTCGCCGAAGTTCCTCTCTTTGTAAACTCGCGTGCAACGAGGCTCATACAATATGCCGACCTGATTGCTCATGCAACGAGGCGTAAATTTGAGCGAGGCGATAATGATCTATTTGATATTTTTGCGCACAAATTTGATAGCGTTGGCGGCGTAGTTCACGGTCTCTATCATCGCAAGCCTCAGGATGCAGAATGCGCTTGTCCTTTTTGCAGACAGCGACGCTCGACATCACCTGTATAGATCATTAGCTCTTTCTGCAGCGGTTTTCGCGCCCGCCACCATTAAGATGAGCGGCACGACGGGCCGCTCGCCAAAGCCCTGTTCAGGCTAAGCGAAGCCGCTGGAAGCGTTCGAATCCCCCCGCCCGCAAGAGGCAGGCCGGGCATGCGCCGCAGCCGTGGCCCCAGGGGTGCCGCATCCCGCGCTCGCCGAGATAGCAGGTGTGGGTGTCCTCGACGATCAGCTGCACCAGCGCCTCGCCGCCGAGCCTCTCGGCCAAGACCCATGTGTCGGCCTTGCTGAGCCACATCAGCGGCGTCTCGACGACGAGCTGCGCCTCCATGCCGAGGTTGAGCGCCACCTGCATCGCCTTGATCGCGTCGTCGCGGCAGTCGGGATAGCCGGAAGAGTCGGTCTCGCACATCCCGCCGACGAGGCGGCGCAGGCCCCGCCGCTGCGCCAGCGCCGCGGCAAAGGTGAGGAACAGCAGGTTGCGCCCGGGCACGAAGGTGTTGGGCAGGCCGTCGGCCCGCGTGACGATGGCGATGTCCGCCGTCATCGCGGTCTCGCCCAGCGCCGCCAGCGCGGCGAGATCGATCGTGTGATCGGGGCCGAGGCGGCCGGGCCACTGCCGCTCCAGCGCCATCCTTTCCAACGCCAGGCGCAGGCCGGCGCGACAGTCCAGCTCGACGCGGTGGCGCTGCCGGTAGTCGAAGCCGAGCGTCTCCACGCGGGCGTAGCGGTCGAGCGCCCACGCCAGGCAGGTGGTGGAGTCCTGGCCGCCGGAGAACAGCACCAGCGCGCCGTCCGGGGCTGGTTCCGAACTCCCCTGCCCCGCTGACCCGGCCGGCGCGCTCACAGGCTCTCCGTCCCGTCGCGCCGCGCCATGCCGAGTGACGCGCCCTCTAGGGCCCAGGCGCGCATCAACAGGTTGGCGATCGCAAGCTTGGGCGGGCAGACCAGCCCCTGCGGGTGCTCGCGGGCGAGCAGCTGGCGCGCCTCCTCGCGCCCGAACCAGCGCGCGTCCTCCAGCTCCACCGTGTCGGGCACGATCGTCGTGGTCAGCGCCTCGGCGAGGCAGCCGACCATCAGCGAGGACGGGAAGGGCCAGGGCTGCGAGGCGTAGTACGCGACCCGCCCGACGCGGATGCCGGCCTCCTCCAGCGTCTCGCGGCGCACCGCGTCCTCCAAGGTCTCGCCGACCTCGGCGAAGCCGGCGAGGCAGGAGTACATGCCGGCGGGAAAGCGCGCCTGCCGCCCGAGCAGGCAGCGCTCGCCGTCGGTGACGAGCATGATCACCACCGGCTCCAGCCGGGGGAAATGGTGGCGCCCGCAGTTCGCGCACTCGCGCCGCGAGCCGCCGATCGAGGCCACCGTCTGCTCGCCGCAGTTGGCGCAGAAGCCGTTGTGCTTGTGCCAGTACAGGAGGCTCTTGGCGTGGCTGAGCGCGCCGACGATGTCGGGCGACACCAGCCCCTGCGTGGCGATGGTGCGCAGGTCGATGAAGGACAGCTCGCCGCGCTCCTGCGCGTTGTCGTGGCTCGCCGCCTCGATCAGCCGGGCGAACAGCGCGCGGTCGCCGTGGCAGCCGAGGAACACGGTGTGGCTCGCCGTGCCCAGCGCCTTGGCCTCGGGGAAGGTGAACAGGGCGTCGTGGCGCTCGCCGTCGTGCTTCAGCGCCGGGATCTCGCCCGACAGCACCACGCAGCGCGTCGAGGCGGCGGCGGCCAGACGGGCGATGACGTCGCGGTCCTCGCGCTGGTTGGCCATCCGGTCCAGCGTGTTGGAGGCGAAGCCGGTCAGTTGCGAGAAGTCGAGCAACGGCATGTCTCCGGATTGGGACCGGGCGACGTCCGGTCCTTCTTCTATCGTCCTGGCTTCTCACGCTTGGCCTTGGCCGCGAGCTTCAAACGTTCCATCGCCGTCTTGGACCGCAGCCCGAAGAAGCTCCGACCTCTAGGACGCTCCCTGAAGATCGTATGCCGGCAAAGGCCAATGAAGATCACGCCGTTTGGCAGCTCTTCGGCGATCAGCAGGATATCGTCGGGAGGCTGAAGGTCGACATGGAAGTGGGTCCATCCCTGCTCGCTGAGAAGATAATCGATCCCCGTGCTCTGCCGATAGTACCGATCCGGTATCGGGTCGCCCTTCTCGATGCACTCTCTGACGCTTGGATATTGTCCGCGTAGAGCGCCAGATCGATCGACTCGTCCGAGACGAACATTCCGCCGGTGGTAGAGCGAAGGATGATGACGTCTTTCGGAACTTGCTCGATGCGCCCTCCGGCCACCCCGCTCAGCCGGTGATGAGCTTCAAAACCTGCTCCCGCGTCATGCCTTTCGTGCCCACGCGCTCACCCGTTGCGTAGGCGTGCGTCATAGCCTTCAACTCAGCACTGTTCTTGCTCACGACGAGATCGACCACGGGCGCCTTCTTCTTGCGAGGCAACTCCGCTGGGGACAGTCTTGCTGAAACATCGCTCATCGCATCCTCCGAGCCTGCTCTAGCACGTATTCACCGGAAGGTCGAAAGAACAGGGCGGCCGCGGCACTGCCGGAACTGCCGGCCAGGCAAAGCACGACCAGGGGTTCACCGCGGCCCTGACCCGCGTCGGCGGCCTTGCCGCCGCGGGCTGCCGCGCCGCAACAAAACCGGATTTGCGCGTCCTAAACCCCGATCAAATCCGGCGCCCCTGCCGATGGCACGCGGCCGGCCGTGCACGCCACAAGCCAAGCGAGCCCGATGATCGGCCGACCCCGCCTGCTGCCGCTCCTCCTGCTGTTCGCCCTGCTGCTGCCCGGCTCGCTCGCCGCGCAGACGGCGCCGCAGAGCGAGACCAAGGAGCAGCTCGCGGCCTCCGTTCAGCGCCTGTCCGAGCAGCTGGCGGCGATCGAGAAGCGGATGGACGTGAGCCGGCCGACGGAGGCCGGCCTCGCCGCGCTTTCCGCCGAGGTGGCGCCGCTCGCCACCCAGGCGCAGGCGCTCGTCGACAGGCTGACGCCCCGCGTCGCCGCGACGAAGGCGCGCCTCGACCAGCTCGGCCCCAAGCCGGAGAAGGGCGACAGCCCCGAGGTCGCCGCCGAGCGCAAGACGCTGGAAACCTCGTTCAACACCAACGACAGCCTGTTCAAGCTCGCCAAGGGACAGGCGCTGAAGGCGCAGCAGTACGTCGGCTACATCGCCAAGCGGCAGCGCTCGCTGTTCACCCATTCGCTGTTCCAGCGCTCGCGCTCGCTGCTCGACCCGCCGCTGTGGCTGGCGATCGCGCGCGAAACGCCCGACGACCTCGCCGACATCGGCACCGCCTTCCGGCAGTGGCTCGATGACTTCAACCGCGACGTGTCCAGCGGCGGGCTGGTGGCGTTCTGGGTCGCGGTCGGGCTGGTCGTCGCCCTGTACTGGCCACTGAGCTGGGCCTCGCGCCGCGTCCGGGCGCGCGAGGCGGGGATCGCCGATCCTTCGCGCTGGTACGAGGTGCTCGACGCGCTCTGGGTCGGCCTCACCGTGTCGGGCGCGCTGATCGCCGTCACCTACGGCGTGTCCGCCATCTTCTCCTACGCCAGCACGCCCGAGCCGCGCCTGCAGCCGCTGTTCTCCGCGCTGCAGCTCGGCGTGGTGCGCATCGCGCTCGCCGCCGGCCTGTCGCGCGGCCTGCTGGCGCCGGGCCGCTCGAAGTGGCGCCTCGTCAACCTCGACGACGTCACCGCCGACAAGCTGGTGCGCATCGCCCCCGGCGTCGCCGTGGTGGTCTCCGCCGCCCGCATCATCGAGGCGCTGAACGACGTCGTCGCGGCGTCGCTCGAGTTCTCGGTGGCGGCGCGCGGCGTCGGCGCCCTGTTGATCGCCTGCGGGCTGACGCTGGCGCTGATCGACCTCGGCGACAACCCCGAGGCCGACAACCCCGACGCCGACGCGCCCGTCGAGGAGGGCGGCGCGACCATCGCCCTCGCCGGAGCGAGGAACGACGCCTCGCAGCGCCGCGACATCTACGGGCTGGTGAGGGTGCTCGCCTGGACGCTGATCCTCGTCATCGTCGGCGCGGTGCTGATCGGCTACATCGCCTTCGCCTCCTTCCTCGTCGAGCAGATGACGCTCGTCGCGGCGGTCGGCACCGTGCTCTATCTGCTGGTGCAGCTCCTCGACGAAGCCTGCGCGCACGGCTTCCGGCCGAACGCCTGGCTCGGGCGCAACCTCTTGCGGTTGGTGGGGCTGCGCCGCGAGACGCTCGACCAGATGCCGGTGATCCTGTCGGGCCTCGGCCGGCTGCTCCTGTTCACCGTCGCCGCCATCGTCGTCGCCGCGCCGTGGGGGATGCAGTCGGCGGACTGGGCGAGCGAGCTGTCGGCGCTGTTCTTCGGCTTCAAGGTCGGCGACATCACCATCTCGCTCGCCGGCATCGCCGAGGCGATCGTCTGCTTCCTCGTCGTGCTGTGGCTGACCCGCGCGATCCAGAACTGGCTGGAGGACCGCTACCTCCCGACCACCCGGCTCGACGCCGGCCTGCGCAACTCGATCCGCACCAGCCTCGGCTACGTCGGCTTCGTGATCGCGCTGGCGGTCGCCGCCGGCACGGTCGGCCTCGACTTCCAGAAGCTGGCGATCGTCGCCGGCGCCCTTTCGGTCGGCATCGGCTTCGGCCTGCAGTCGGTGGTCAACAACTTCGTCTCCGGCCTGATCCTCCTGTGGGAGCGGGCGATCCGCGTCGGCGACTGGGTGGTGGTGGGATCCGACCAGGGCTACGTCCGCAAGATCAACGTGCGCTCCACCGAGATCGAGACCTTCGACCGCGCCGCGGTGATCGTGCCGAACTCCAACCTCGTCTCGGGCGTGGTCAAGAACCTGATGCGCGCTGCTACAGGCGGCCGCGTCACCATCGAACTCAACGTCCACGCCAGCGCCGACCCGGAGAAGGTGCGCGAGGTGCTGCTCGAGATCTGCTCCGACAACGAGATGGTGCTGACGCTGCCAAGCCCGTCGGTGCGCTTCATCAACCTGACGGGGGCGGCGATGACCTTCTCGCT
>CALMRL010000336.1 GCA_937873345.1 uncultured Beijerinckiaceae bacterium
CCCCTACCGCATGGTGGCGCATAACGGCGAGATCAACACGCTGCGCGGCAACGTGAACTGGATGGCGGCGCGGCAAGCGTCGGTGTCGTCGGACCTGTTCGGCGGCGACATCTCCAAGCTCTGGCCGATCTCGTACGAAGGCCAGTCCGACACCGCCTGCTTCGACAACGCTCTCGAGTTCCTGGTGCAGGGCGGCTACTCGCTCGCCCACGCGATGATGATGCTGATCCCCGAGGCCTGGGCCGGCAACCCGCTGATGGCGGAAAGCCGCCGCTCCTTCTACGAGTACCACGCCTCGATGATGGAGCCGTGGGACGGCCCGGCCGCCGTGGCCTTCACCGACGGCCGGCAGATCGGCGCCACCCTCGACCGCAACGGCCTGCGCCCCGCCCGCTACCTCGTCACCGACGACGGGCTGGTGGTGATGGCCTCGGAATCCGGCGTACTGCCGATCCCCGAGGAGCGCATCGTCCGCAAGTGGCGCCTGCAGCCGGGCAAGATGCTGCTGGTCGACCTGGAGGAAGGCCGCATCATCTCGGACGACGAGATCAAGGACCACCTCTCCACCAAGCATCCCTACGGCAAGTGGGTAGAGCGCACCCAGATCGTCCTGGAGGAACTGGACGAGGTCGAGCGGCGCGTCGGGCGCGGCGACGTCTCGCTCCTCGATCGCCAGCAGGCCTTCGGCTACACGCAGGAGGACGTCAACCTGCTGATGAAGCCGATGGCGATGACCGGCGCCGAGGCGATCGGCTCGATGGGCACGGACACGCCGATCTCGGCGCTGTCCTCCAAGAACAAGCTGCTCTACACCTACTTCCAGCAGAACTTCGCCCAGGTGACGAACCCGCCGATCGACCCGATCCGCGAGGAGCTGGTGATGAGCCTCGTCTCGTTCATCGGGCCGCGGCCGAACATCCTCGACCACAAGGGCAACTCGAAGAGGAAGCGCCTCGAGGTCCGCCAGCCGATCCTGACCAATGGCGACCTCGAGAAGATCCGCGCGATCGGCTCGTTCGAGGATTCGTTCGACACCAAGACGCTCGACATCACCTATGCCGCGAGCGGCGGCGCCGACGGCATGGCGACCGCGCTCGACCGGCTGTGCCAACGCGCCGACCAGGCCGTGTCGGGCGGCTACAACATCATCATCCTGTCGGACCGGCTCGTCGGCGCCGACCGCATCCCGATCCCGGCGCTGCTCGCCACCGCCGCCGTGCACCACCACTTGATCCGCACGGGGCTGCGCACCTCGGTCGGCTTGGTGGTCGAGACCGGCGAGGCGCGCGAGGTGCATCACTTCGCCCTGCTCGCCGGCTTCGGCGCGGAAGCGATCAACCCCTATCTCGCCTTCGAGACGCTGGCCGACCTCGGCCGGCAGTTCCCCGAGTCGATCAACGCGGAGAAGGCGGTCAAGCTCTACATCAAGTCGATCGGCAAGGGCCTGCTCAAGGTGATGAGCAAGATGGGCATCTCGACCTATCAATCCTATTGCGGCGCCCAGATCTTCGATGCCATCGGCCTGTCGGACGTCTTCGTGCGCCAGTACTTCACCGGCACGGCGAGCCGCATCGGCGGTGTCGGCCTGCCCGAGGTGGCGCAGGAGAGCGCCTACCGCCACCGCGACGCCTTCGGCGACTCGCCGGTGTACCGCTCGGCGCTCGACGTCGGCGGCAACTACATGTACCGGGTGCGCGGCGAGACGCACTCCTGGACGCCGCAATCGGTGTCGCTGCTGCAGCACGCCGTGCGCGCCCCCGCCGGCGACGCGAACGCCCGCGACCGCTACCGCGAGTACGCCAAGCTCCTCAACGACCAGGAGGAGGGGCTGCTGACGATTCGCGGCCTGTTCCGCATTCGCCCGGCCGAGGAGGACGGCCGCAAGCCCGTGCCGCTCGACGAGGTCGAGGACGTCGCTTCCATCGTCCGGCGCTTCGCCACCGGCGCGATGAGCTACGGCTCGATCTCGCTGGAGGCGCACACCACGCTCGCCATCGCGATGAATCGCATCGGCGGCCGCTCCAACACCGGCGAGGGCGGCGAGGAGGCCGACCGCTACCAGCCGATGGCGAACGGCGACTCGAAGCGCTCGGCGATCAAGCAGGTGGCCTCGGGCCGCTTCGGCGTCACGGCGGAGTACCTCGTCAACGCCGACATGATCCAGATCAAGATGGCGCAGGGCGCGAAGCCCGGCGAGGGCGGCCAGCTGCCCGGCCACAAGGTCGACGCCAAGATCGCCAAGGTTCGGCACTCGACGCAGGGCGTCGGCCTGATCTCGCCGCCACCGCACCACGACATCTACTCGATCGAGGACCTGGCACAGCTCATCTACGACCTGAAGAACGTCAACCCCGAGGCGGCCGTCTCGGTGAAGCTCGTCAGCGAGATCGGCGTCGGCACGGTCGCCGCCGGCGTGTCGAAGGGCCGAGCCGACCACGTCACCGTCTCGGGCTACGAGGGCGGCACCGGCGCCTCGCCGCTCACCTCCATCAAATACGCCGGCTCTCCCTGGGAGATCGGCTTGGCCGAGACGCACCAGACGCTCGTCCTCAATCGCTTGCGTTCGCGCATCGCCGTGCAGGTCGACGGCGGCCTGCGCACGGGACGCGACGTCATCATCGGCGCGCTGCTCGGCGCCGACGAGTTCGGCTTCTCCACCGCGCCGCTGATCGCGGCCGGCTGCATCATGATGCGCAAGTGCCACCTCAATACCTGCCCCGTCGGCGTGGCGACGCAGGACCCCTACCTGCGCCGCAAGTTCGTCGGCACGCCCGAGCACGTCATCAACTTCTTCTGGTTCGTCGCCGAGGAGGTGCGCGAGCTGATGGCGGCGATGGGCTACCGCCGCTTCGACGAGATGGTCGGCCAGATGCAGATGCTCGACCGCGCCGAGGTGATCGAGCACTGGAAGGCCAAGGGGCTCGACTTCACGAAGCTGTTCACCAAGCCGAAGCCCTACCGCGACGACCCGATCCACCACGTCCACGTCCAGGACCACAAGCTGGAGACGGTGCTCGACCGCCGCCTGATCGCCAAGGCGACGCACGCCATCGAGACGGGCGAGCCCATCGTCATCGAGGAACCGATCGCCAACACCGACCGCACCACCGGCGCGATGCTGTCGGGCGTGATCGCCAGGCGGCACGGCGAGCAGGGCTTGGCCGACGACACCATCACCGTGAAGCTCCGCGGCACCGCCGGCCAGTCCTTCGGGGCGTTCCTCGCGAAGGGCGTGACGCTGGAGATGGACGGCGAGGTCAACGACTACGTCGGCAAGGGCCTTTCGGGCGGCCGCATCATGGTGCGTCCCTCGGCGAAGAGCGCGGTCGTGCCGGAAGAATCGATCATCGTCGGCAATACCGCGCTCTACGGCGCCACGGACGGCGAATGCTACTTCCGCGGCATCGCCGGCGAGCGCTTCGGCGTCCGCAACTCCGGCGCCGTGGCGGTGGTCGAGGGCCTGGGCGACCACGGCGCCGAGTACATGACCGGCGGCGTGATCGTGGTGCTCGGGGCTACGGGGCGCAACTTCGCTGCCGGCATGTCGGGCGGCATCGCCTACGTGCTCGACGAGGCCGGCAACTTCGAGGATCGCTGCAACACGGCGATGGTGGAGCTGACCGGCATCGCCGATGACGAGGCCGAGCATCCCGCCGCCTACAGGCAAGCCCTGGAGGCATTGCGCTGCGGCAAGGTGAAGGTCGTCGGCGACCTCACCAAGTTCGACGCGGCGCGCCTGCGCCTGCTCGTCGAGCGGCACGCCGACCTCGTCGGCTCGAAGTGCGCGCGCGAGCTGCTCGCCGACTGGCCGGCCTCGCTCGCCAAGTTCCGCAAGGTGACGCCGGTCGAATACCGTCAGGCGATGGAGAAGCTCGCCCTGACCGAGAACCAGATCCTGGAAACCGCGGGCGCTTAGGTCCGCGGCGCCCCGTCCGGGGCTTTCCATCACGCGACGAACTCAAGGCCGCGAGCCCATGGCACAGTCCATGCGCCGCGGCGATCCGACTTACGTTCTCGGGGACGACATGGGCAAGGTCACGGGCTTCCTGGAAATCGATCGCTTCGATCGCCGCTACGCGCCGGCGTCGGAACGCATCCGCAACTACAAGGAGTTCGTGCTGCCGATCTCCGAGGAGGCGGTGCGCGAGCAGGGTGCGCGCTGCATGGATTGCGGCATCCCGTTCTGCCACAACGGCTGCCCCGTCAACAACCAGATCCCGGACTGGAACGACCTCGTCTACCGCAACAACTGGCAGGAGGCGTCGCGCAACCTGCACTCGACCAACAACTTCCCCGAGTTCACCGGCCGCATCTGCCCGGCGCCGTGCGAGTCGGCCTGCACGCTGAACATCAACGACGCGCCGGTGGCGATCAAGACGATCGAGTGCTCGATCGTCGACCACGCCTTCGCCAACGGCTGGGTCAAGCCGGAGCGCTTCGCCGACGCCACGGGCAAGCGCGTCGCCGTGATCGGCTCCGGGCCGGCAGGCATGGCCTGCGCCCAGCAGCTCGCCCGCGCCGGCCACGAAGTGCACGTCTACGAAAAGAACGCCAAGCCCGGTGGGCTGCTACGCTACGGCATCCCCGACTTCAAGATGGAGAAGCACCTGATCGACCGCCGCGTCGAGCAGATGGAGGGCGAGGGCGTCGTCTTCCGCTGCAACACCAGCGTCGGCATCGACGTGACGGGCGAGGACCTGGTCAAGGAATACGATGCCGTGGTGCTCGCCGGCGGCGCCGAGAAGCCGCGCGACCTCCCCGTGCCCGGCCGCGAGCTGCACGGCGTGCACTACGCCATGGACTTCCTGCCGCAGCAGAACCGTCGCGTCGGCCACGAGGCCCTGACCACCAACGATCCGATTCTCGCCACCGGCAAGCATGTGGTGGTGATCGGCGGTGGCGATACGGGGTCCGACTGCATCGGCACCTCGATCCGCCAGGGCGCTCTCTCGGTGACGCAGCTCGAGATCATGCCCGAGCCGCCGGTCAGGGAGAACAAGATGCTGACCTGGCCGGACTGGCCCTTGAAGCTGCGCACCTCGTCGTCGCACGAGGAAGGCGCCAACCGCGACTTCTCCGTGCTGACCAAAGCCTTCGAGGGCGACAAGGACGGCAACGTCCGCGCGATGCGATGCGTCAAGGTCGACGGCAAGTTCCAGGAGCAGGAAGGCTCCACCTTCGAGCTGAAGGCCGAGTTGGTGCTGCTCGCGATGGGCTTCGTGTCGCCGGTGCCGGAGGGGCTCATCGCCTCGCTCGGCGTGGCGCTCGACCGCCGCGGCAACGTCGTCGCCGACCAGAAGAGCTACGGCTCGTCGGTCGCCAAGGTCTACGCCTGCGGCGACATGCGGCGCGGCCAGAGCCTGGTGGTGTGGGCGATCCGCGAGGGACGACAGGCGGCGCACGCCGTCGACAAGGCGCTGATGGGCCAGACGGTGCTGCCGCGGTAGGACACCGGACCGTGAAGCGCGAGCGGGTTTCGGGCTGTCTGATGCGCTACGGCGGCCGAACTTTACAGCCGGAGCGCGTAAGACGCGCCGGCCGGCCCATGCGCCCTATCCCCGGTCCCGTGCGATCGCGACGCCGACCGAGGCGACGAACATGCCGGCGATCTGCACCGGCACCAGCCCCTCGCCGAACAGCGCCAGCGCCATCAGCGCGGTGACCGGCGGCACGAGGTAGAACAGCGACGTCACCCGCGCCACGGCACCCTCGCGAAGCAGGCGCAGCAGCAGAAGCGTGGTGACGACCGAAACCACCACCACCGCCCAGGCCAGCCCGATCCACACCCTCGGCGTGTTAACGAGCGCAAGCTCGCCGACCCCGCCGACGGCGCGGGCGTGGACCATCAAGGCCAGCGGCACGGTGACGGCGAGACCGCCGAGGAACTGGATCGCCGCGCCGGCGCGCAGATCGACCGATCCGCCGATGCGCTTCTGCCAGATCGTGCCGAAGGTGATGCCGAGCGTGCCGGCGGAACAGGCGACCACCGTCGGCATCGGCACGGCCGTGCCACCGCGCAAATCCGGCAGCAGCACGAGCACGGCGCCGCCGAAGCCGATGGCGATGCCGAGCCATCGCTTGGCGGACACCCTCTCGCGCAGGAGCGGCCAAGCGAGCACGGCGGTGAGGAGCGGCTGGGTGCCGGCGATCAGCGCCGCTATAGCCGCCGGCAGGCCGTTCTTGATCGACCAGAACACCCCGCCGACGTAGACGCCCTGCATCAGCACGCCCGCGACGAAGCTGTTGCCCCAGGCACCCGCCGTGCGCGGCCAGGCGGCGCGGCCGAGCAGGGCGATCGCCGCCAGAAGCACGGCGCTGAGCGCGAAGCGGATGGAGACGAAGCCTTCGGGCTCGACGAAGGGGCGCACCAGTCGCGCCACGACGAAGCCGGACGCCCAGAGCAGGACGAAGATCGCTGGCGCGAAACTGCCGATCAGCCGTGCCATGTCAGAGGTTCCTCACCTATCGTGCGGTCCCGCGGACGCCCGATGGGGATGCCCGCTGCCGACGCGGACCCGACGGTCGCGTCGGCGGGCTAGCATCTGGACGCCACCGGGCGGAAGCGTCCCGACGCCCGCCCTGCCATGCGTCGGCGGGTTGAAACCTTTCGCAATTAGTGCAGCAGCATCCGCAGCTTCTCGCCGGCGGGCGTCTCCAGCTCCTTCATGCTGAGCGTCTTGTCGTCGTTGGTGTTGGCTTTGTCGAACAGCTTGCCGGCGTAGGCCACGAACTCGGCCTCGTCGACGGTCTTGTCCTTGTCCGTATCGGCGGCGGCCAGGCCGGCCTCGCCGACGCGGCCCTGCAGCTCCTTCTGGTCGAGGGTCTTGTCGTGGTCGGCCTCGATCTCGGTGAACTTCTTCTTGGCGTAGGCCGAAATCTCGTCCTTCGATAGGGTGTTGTCCTTGTTGGTGTTGGCGGCGGCCATGAACTCGGCCGCGCTCACCTCCTTGGCGGAGACCGGTCCCACCATCCCGAAGCCCCCGAGGGCCAAGGTGACCATGCCGGCCGCGATCAATCTGTTGTTCATTGCATCACCTCCATTCGCGGACGGGCACCCACCAGCGGGTTGCTGCGGGAGAAAACCTGTCCGTAGCGCTCGCGCAACCGCGCCTGCGGCGGCCTGTTCCCTGCCTGACGAAGCGGAAGATGAATCGGGAGGTCCTTCCCGGCCTGCACGGCCAGCATGTCCTGGCCCGACGGTTCATGCGCCCAAGGCTCAGACGTTGCGCGCCATGAACGTTCCGGCCGAACCCGCTTCGCTGTCCACGAAGTGCACGTCGTCCGGCGCGCGGCGCGGCGCGTCGATCGCCATGAAGACGAGCGGCTCCTCGATGATCTCGGGGATCGAATGCACCACGTCGCGCGCGAAGCAGATCAGTTGCCCAGGCGAACATTCCGCCGCCTGCGAGGCATCGCCCATCCAGAACAGGCCCCGGCCGGAGACCACGTACAGGTACTCGTCGCAGGATCGGTGGAAGTGCGCCGGCACAGGCTTGTAGACGCGAAACAGCCGCGCGCTCGAATCCGGGCAGTCGCGGAGGTAGACGTCGGCGAGCATGGTGTCGGCATGCTCCGGCAGTTCTTTCGCGCGCTCGCCGACGACGTAGCGGCCACCGACCGAGACACCCTGCGCCGATCCCTGTGCGCCCGATGCCTGTCCACCGTCGACCATCCGCTCCTCCATAGCCGCGAGGCGGCATCGATCAGGCCCCTTCGCCCGGCTTGCGGCAGCGCTCGGGCTGACGCAAGGTTCCGGCCTGTCGCACCCCGAGCAGCGCCTTGCCAGCCTTCCCCTTCTCCGCCATCGCCGGCCAGGCCGAGATGAAGCTCGCCATCCTGATCGCGGCGATCGACCCCGGCATCGGCGGCGTGCTGATCCTCGGTGACCGCGGCTCCGGCAAGTCCACGGCGGTGCGCGCGCTCTCCGCGCTGTTGCCGCCGCTGCCGGCGGTGGCGGGATGCCCCTACGGCTGCGACCCCGCCTCGCCAGCCGGGCAATGCGATGTTTGCCATAGCCACGACGGCCCGCTCGCGGCCGAGCCGCGGCCGGTGCCGGTGGTCGACCTGCCGCTCGGCGCCACCGAGGACCGCGTCGTCGG
>CALMRL010000337.1 GCA_937873345.1 uncultured Beijerinckiaceae bacterium
TGATCCAGCCGGGCGGCTCCATGCGCGACGCCGAGGTCATCGCGGCCGCCGATGCGGCGGGTCTCGCGATGGTGATGACCGGGACGCGACATTTCCGACACTAACCCGTCGAAAGCGGTCGCTATCGTTAACCGCCGCGCCTAGATATTGCGGTGCAGCATGGGCCGGTCATCTTTCGTTCGGTTTCGCTGCCTAACCTTGTTTCGAGGCGCCGACGAGTCCCCCCATCCAGGCGCCGTGGAGTTGTTCGTATGCTTGTCAGCGAGAAAGACGCCATCGAAGGCGCTCGCATCCTCTATCCGATCGGCCGCATCAAGGCGGCGACCTCCTGTCACGCCATCGGCTACGCTCACGTCGCCGGCAACTGGCGCGAGCGTGTGCTCGCCGACCTGATCCGCCGCGCCGAGGATGTCGATGCCGATGCCGTGGTCGGCGTGAACTACAAGGTCGAGCCCGTCGAGGGCCGCGACGAGCATGGCCTCGGCCTGGAGCGCGTCTGCGCCACCGGCATCGCGGTCCGGCTCGCCCAAGCGGCGTGAAGGCACGGTCGCAGGTCTCCCGCGAGGCCTGCGACCCGTCCAAAGTCGAGGCGGCCTGCCCCCTCCGCCGCCTGTTGGCGGTCTCCCTCCCCCGCTACGTTGCGCACCGCAGGGGAGAATGACACCGATCTCGCAGCGCCGATCACCGACCATGTCCTTTCCATTGCGGAAGAGGGGCATCGTCTGCAGCATCGGGCATGCATTGCCGGGTCCTGCGACCGAGACATGCCCTTGACCGCGGGCCCCCTCGTCGGCGCGCTGGACGCCGGCACCACCTCGGTCCGCTTCATCCTCTTCGATACCCGCGGCCGCATCGTCGCGAAGGCGCAACGCGAGCACGAGCAGGTGTTCCCGCGCCCCGGATGGGTCGAGCACGATGCGCAGGAGATCTGGCGCAACGCCCTGCTCACGATGCGCGACAGCTGCGCCGGCATCGCGCCGAAGCGCGTCGCCGCGGTCGGCATCACCAACCAGCGCGAAACCACGGTGGTGTGGGAGCGCTCGACCGGGCGCCCGATCCACAACGCGTTGGTGTGGCAGGACACCCGGACCGATGTGCTCGCCGCCAAGCTGGCCGCGGACGGCGCGAAGGAGGGTGGCCGTGACCGCTTCCGGGCCAGGACCGGCCTGCCGCTGGCGTCATATTTCTCCGGCCTCAAGCTGCGCTGGCTGCTCGACCACGTGCGTGGCGCCCGTCGTCGGGCCGAGCGCGGCGAGCTGATGTTCGGCACGATCGACTGTTGGCTCAGCTGGAATCTCACCGGCGGCGTGCAGGGCGGCCGGCACGTCACCGATGTCACCAACGCCAGCCGCACCCAGCTGATGAACCTGAAGACGCTCGCTTGGGACGATGCATTGCTCGATGCCTTCGCCGTGCCGGCGGCGATGCTGCCGGACATCGTCCCATCCTCGGCGGTGATCGGCGCGCTCGGCGGGTCCGACGTCGCGCTGGAAGGCGTGCCGCTCGCCGGCATCCTCGGCGACCAGCAGGCGGCGCTGTTCGGCCAAGCCTGCTTCGCGCCGGGCGAGGCGAAGAACACCTACGGCACAGGGTCCTTCGTGCTGATGAACACCGGCGCCAAGCCGATGCGCTCCAGGGCCGGGCTCGTCACCACGCTCGCCTACAAGCTCGGCGACGAGCCGCCGGCCTACGCGCTGGAAGGGTCGATCGCCGTCACCGGCGCGCTGGTGCAATGGCTGCGCGACAATCTCGGGTTGATCGAGCAGTCCGCCGACGTCGAGGCGTTGGCGCGCACGGTCGAGGACAACGGCGACGTCTTCATCGTGCCGGCCTTCTCCGGCCTCTACGCGCCGTGGTGGGATGCGGGTGCGCGCGGCGTGATCGCGGGGCTGACGCGCTATGCCAACCGCGGCCACATCGCCCGCGCCGCGCTGGAGGCTGCCGCCTACCAGACCTGCGACGTGCTCGACGCCATGGCGAGGGATTCCAACTTGCCGATCCGCGAGCTGCGCTGCGACGGCGCTATGGCGGCGAACGACCTCCTGATGCAGTTCCAGGCCGATATCCTCGACCGCCCGACGGTGCGCCCGCGGATGATCGAGACCACCGCGCTCGGCGCCGCCTACGCCGCCGGCCTCGCCGTCGGGGTGTGGCCTTCGACCGCGGCGCTCGCCGAGAACTGGGCGGTCGACAGGCGCTGGCAGCCGCGGATGCCGGCGAAGCGGCGCCGCGCACTGCTGCGATCGTGGCGCAGGGCGGTGGAGCGATCGTTCGGTTGGGTGGGCGAAGGGTGAGCCAACCTTGCAGAGTTGGCGGTGCGCTGGCGCCAGCCATGCCTATATCCACCTTGCGGGGTCTGCCATAAGGTTAGAGCGTCTCGCCGCGAGAGCCTTGCTCCCGCCTCCCCGCCGCGCACCACACAAGCGCACCACCGACCTTGCCGTTCTCGCAACTTCCCCTGCCGCTGGCGCGCGCCCTCGCCGCCCGCGGTTACGACCAGCCGACCCCCGTGCAGGCCGCCGTGATCGCGCCGGAGGCGGCGGGTCGTGACTTGACGGTCTCCGCCCGCACCGGCTCGGGCAAGACGGTCGCCTTCGGGCTGGCGCTCGCCGACACGCTGCTGCCCGACGGCGCTGAGTCGCTGCCGCCGGAGGGGCCGCTGGTGCTGGCCATCGCGCCGACCCGCGAGCTCGCCCTGCAGGTCAGCCGAGAACTCGCTTGGCTCTATGCCGAGGCCGGCGGGGTGGTGGCGAGCTGCGTCGGCGGCATGGACGCCAGGGCTGAGCGTCGCGCCCTGGAGCGCGGCGCCCACCTCGTCGTCGGCACGCCGGGCCGGCTTCGCGATCATATCGAGCGCGGCGCCCTCGACCTGTCGCGCCTGCGCGCCGTGATTCTCGACGAGGCCGACGAGATGCTCGACCTCGGCTTCCGCGACGACCTCGAGTTCATCCTCGAGGCGACGCCGGAGACGCGCCGCACCCTGCTGTTCTCGGCCACCCTTCCCAAGGGCATCGTCACCCTCGCCGTCCGCTTCCAGCACGACCCGCTACGCGTCGAGGCCGGCGGAGCCGAGCGCGGCCACGACGACATCACCTACCGCGTGGTGCGCGTCGCCGCGAATGAGCGGCCGCACGCCATCGTCAACGTTCTGCGCGAGGCCGATGCGCCGACCGCGATCATCTTCTGCAACACCCGCGACGCCGTGCGCCACCTGTCGTCGACGCTGCAGGAGCGCGGCTTCGCCGCCGTCACGCTGTCGGGCGAGCTTTCGCAGAACGAGCGCAACCACGCCCTGCAGGCCCTGCGCGACCATCGCGCGCGGGTCTGCGTCGCCACCGACGTCGCGGCGCGCGGCCTCGACCTGCCGAACCTCGACCTGGTGATCCACGCCGATCTGCCGACCGATCCGGCGGTGCTGCAGCATCGCAGCGGGCGCACCGGGCGCGCCGGGCGCAAGGGCACGGCGGTGCTGCTGGCGCCGCCCAGCCTGCAGCGTCGCGCCGACCGGCTGTTGGAGCAGGCCCGCCT
>CALMRL010000338.1:0-23242 GCA_937873345.1 uncultured Beijerinckiaceae bacterium
CGGCCTCACGCCGGTGATGCCGCGCGGACGGTAGCGAACGATGTAGGTCTTGGTGCCGGAAGGGGCGACGCGCAGGCCGAAGCCGCGCAGCTCGGTATCCCAGAGGCAGTAGCGCACCGCCTCGGGGCCGGCGCCATCGACGGTGCGCTTGGTCAGCTTGGCCGAGGTCTCTCCCATCCCGCCCCTCCCGTGGTGTCCAAAGGGTGTCCAACCTGGCGGGATCGTAGGAGATCGCGCGGGACATGGCTAGCGCTAAGAGCTAAGCATCTTGAAGAGGTTAGGGTAGAACGAGGACATTGAGAGACAACGCGGTACGTAGCTTTCCTGTAATTCGTAATGACGGGGTCTGGGGTTCGAATCCCTCTTGCGGCACCAGGGCTTCCCGTTCCTCCTCCGCTCGAAAATCGCTCGCTTTGTCAGCGTGCTAGCTCACCAGTGGGTTCGAATCCTCCGCGTACGTACCCCGGCATGTACGCGGTGATCCGACCCCGATGACGCGGGCTCGATCACGTCGATGGCGCTGCCGTCCTACCTCGTCCGCCGCGATGGCGGTCGCTACCACGTCCAGATGCGATTGGGCGCGGCGATGGCCAAATCGCTCGAACCGAGTCACCTTCACTTCTCGCTGCGGACGGCAGACCAGCGGGAGGCGAGGAGGCGTTTGGTGGCATGCCTTGGGTGGGCGTACGCGTTCAAGGAGGCCCCCGACCTTAAGGCGGCGGGAGCCGTGATCGTGCGCAGCCTGGAGAAAGCGGTCATCGATGGGCCGCCATCTCCGGATCAGCTGCCGAGCCGGCTTATCCTGGAGGACTACGCGACGGACTTCATCCGTCGTTCGCGCGAGCGGGATTTCGCCTGGGTCGCCAAGCTCCCCGCGCTTCTCCACCTGCTCAAAGCGTTCACGGCTCAAAATGAGGCTTCCGAGGGCGTTCCTGGTCGCGACAGTTCCTCTGAAGCCATTCGCTGTTCTGCGGCGACAATCAAGACATCCGATGCCTGGCCGACGCGGGCCGACGCGGGCCGCCGCGCCACCGCCATCGCGCGTCGAGCTTCTGCTGGAAAACCTCATCGAGCGACTTGGCAATCGTATGCCGTCCGCAACCGGGTCCGCCCACATCAGCGTCAGGAACGCGAGCATTCTCTCGAGACAGGATGTGTGTCTGGATGTGAGACCTCCTTGGCATCTGCAACGATGCGCAGAGCCTTGCGGAGCACGCGTGGGTCGGGCGGCTTATATGTGGGGTTGGCCAGGGCCGGATTGGCGTCGAGACGCTGGCGCAGGACCCTTGTCGGCGAGAGTCCCTTCAGCACACGTTGACGACGGCCGTTGTAGGCCGCGTTGAAGCCGCGCAGCGCGGTCTCAAGGTCGCGGTGACTGTAGATGGTGATGCCCAGCACCTCGCGCTGTACCCGGCCGTTGAAGCGCTCCACCATGCCGTTGGTGCGCGGCGTGTAGGGCCGGGTCTTGCGGTGCTCCACGCCGTGCCGGTCGCAGGCGTGCTCGAAGGCGTCGGCGGTGAAGCAGCAGCCGCGGTCGGTCAGCACCCGCGTGACCTGGAACGGCAAGGCGGTGATCGCCTCGTCGAGGAAGGCCACCGCCGAGGCGGTGGTTTCGTCATCCTTGACCGCGAGATGGACGTGGCGGGTGGCACGGTCGATGGCGACGTACAGGAAGCGCTTGCGGGCGCTGCCGTCGCGGTCGCGCAGCTTGGGCAGGTGCTTCACGTCGAGGTGGATGAAGCCGACCTCGTACTCTGCGAAGGCGCCGTGCGGCTTGCAGACCTGCTCGGAGGGCGGCAGGCGGTTCAGCCCCTCGGCCTTGAGGATGCGGTACACGGCATCGCGGTTCAGCTGCGGCAGGAAATGGCTGACGACAAAGGTGAGGTCATCGAGCGGAAAGCCGGTGGCGCGGCGCAGCGCGCAGACGATGGCGCGCGGCTCCTCGTTCGCCTTCCACGACAGCTTGTGGGGTCGTGCTGAGCGATCCTGGCAATCGACAGGACCGCGCTGGCGCCATTTGCGGATGGTTTCGGCCGACACGCCGTAGCGCTGGGCGAGCACGCCGGAGCGCTCGGTTGACCGGGCAATCTCGACGTGCACGGCCGGGGTAGTGCGGGCGCTAGGGTGGATCGAGAGCATCAGCGGGCCCTCTGGGGCGACTTGCGCCGGCGCAGGCCGTCAAAGCGCCACGCGTTCTCCGCAATCGCCCAACGGACGTGATCCCAACAACGCTCCGCTACCAGACATTGCCCTTGTTGTGGAAGGTCATGACATGATCCCAGCCTGCGTGCGATCGGCGCTGCTGCCGCTGGTGCGGCAGCTGAACCTCCTCGACAAAGAGGTCGCCTTGAGCGACAAGGTGATCCAGGCGGTCGCGAAGGCCGATCCGACCGCGCGCCGCCTGATGAGCGTGCCCGGCATCGGTCCCATCACCGCTTCGGCCATGGCAGCGAGTGTGCAGGATGCCTCCGACTTCTCCGGCCCGCGCGAGTTCGCGGCCTTTCTCGGATTGACGCCGCGGCAGAACTCGTCCGGCGGCAAGGAGCGACCGAGTCGCGTGTCCAGAATGGGCAACCGCTACCTGCGCAAGCTGCTCGTCGTCGGGGCGCACGCGGTGCTCCACCATCGCAAGGCGCATAAGGACGCATTGCGAACATGGGCGGACCGGTTGATGGACACCAATGCCCTTCAGGCTTGTCGCCGTGGCGATCGCCAACAAGCTTGCCCGCATCGTCTTCGCCATCCTGCGCAGCGGAACGCACTACGCCGGCGCAGAGGCATGAACGCCATTCCGCACTGAAACTGCGGAGCACAATCGAGGGTGACTACGACATGATGTGAGTGAACGAGGACCGATGCAACAGCCTGAAGCATAGTCAGAGTCTCGAGCTCGTTCTCTTGATCGGGACAAGGATCAGCGGACACCATCGGGGCCAGCGGGGAACACCGCCGCGTCAACAGGCCGAAGACATGACAGCACCCTTGAGAACTCCATCGCGCCAGACGAACCCTTGATCAGCGGGTGCCATCCGGACATGACTACGCTGTATCGCTCGACGGACCGCCGTTGTCGTTGTGGCGCACCCGTGCAGAACCTGGCCCATAGCGCATCCTTCCATTCCAGTGAAAAGATTGCACCATCAAAACTTGGGATCAAACACTGAGTGCCGGACCCAAACATGAACGACCGTTCAGCTTTGACCACCAAGGGGCATTAATTTAACTTCGGCTCGCGGTCGAAGGCGTGTTCTCGATGGGGTGGGGATTGCTGCGACTACGAAGGCCTGGACCAGCGACGGCCAAGATGCGACACACGGCTCAAAATCACCTTCGGATCCGACGCTTCGTGGCAGCTTCCACCTGCTATTGGAACACCCTACGTACTGACCACCGGCTTTGAGGAGTTGCGATGCTGGAAGTCAATGGAACTTTCCCGCAGAGGACGGCGAGGCCGGATACGAGCGTCTCATCGCTTCAGGATATCGCGACATTTCTTCAAAACCTTATCCGCCGTAATCGTGCTGTATTTGTTGCCGTAACGGCTCTCTGCTGTATCGCCGGCGCGTTCTACCTCTACAAGGCAAAGCCAAGCTATACCGCGACAGCCACGATGGTCGTCGACGCCAAACGTACGCAGCTGTTCCAGCAGCCTGGCGGCGGTGGAGACGACACGATCGATGCCGGAACGATCCAAACGCAGGTCGAACTGATCAAATCACAGAACGTCAGCCTCGCTGTGATCCGCAAACTTCATCTTGATTCTGACCCGGAATTCATCGCGCCAGATCCGGGGTTCATCAGGACGCTTCTGGGCTATCTGACAGCCCCCTTCTCAAAGCACAACGAAGATGGACCGCCGGACAATCTGCAGCAGCAAGCCTTGGGCGTATTCTCGAGCGATGAAACGGTCGCCCGCCTCGGGCAAACCTACGTTATGGAGGTCAGCTTCAAGTCTTTCAATGCGGACAAGGCAGCGTTGATCGCGAATTCAATTGCCGATGCCTATATCAAAGATCAGCTCGACTCTCAATATCAATCGACACTGCGTGCTAGTACTTGGCTCGAGCAGCGTATCAAGGACATGCGCTCGCAAGCGATCTCCGCAGATCAGGCCGTGGTTGATTTCAAGAAGTCGAATAACATTGTCGGATTTGGCGGTAAACTCATCAACGAGCAGGAACTAGGTGAGGTCAATACCCAGCTCATCGTAGCGGAAGCAGCGACAGCGCAGGCCAAGGCCAAGCTTGATCGGATCACAGAGGTCCTTAAGCAGCCGCTTCAGAAGGCTGCGGTCGCCGATGCCATTGCCAATCCGATCATCATAAGTCTTCGCACAAAATATCTCGAATTGTCAGGACGTGAGGCGATCTTTGCTGCGAAGTACGGGGCCGACCACGAGGCGACCGTCGGATTGCGCAATGAGATGACGGAACTCCGCAACAACATAAATGAGGAAATGCGGAATATCGCTGCAGGTGCCGATAGCGATTATCGGATCGCGCTCGCGCGCGAAAAGTCGCTTCGGCAAAGTCTTTCGAAAAGCGTGAGCAGCTCGCAGACGACGAACCAAGCGCAGGTGACCCTGCGTAATCTCGAGAGTACGTCCACATCCTACAACTCGATGTACGATGTACTAGTGCAACGCTACATGCAAGCCGTACAGCAGCAATCCTTTCCTGTCAGCGAAGCTCGGCTGATTGGTCCAGCATCGCCACCAGGCGCGCCGAGCCATCCAAAGAAAGCGGTCGTGTTCGCTGGAACGCTTGTGTCCGCCGCGCTGCTCAGTTTTGGTCTTGCCCTCACGAAGGAACACTTCAATCAGGTGTTCCGAAGCAGTCAGCAACTCAGCGATCACCTCGGCACGAGATGCGTAGCGATGGTCCCATTCGTGCGCAGCAATCTCCTGGTGCCATGTCGCTCTCCGCAGGCGCCGCTGAAAGATCGCGAATTCCAAATCGATCGCCTCATGTTGCGCTATGCCACCGATGCACCGCTGTCGCGCTATGCCGAAGCGCTCCGGTCGGCAAAGATCAGCATCGATCTCAGCCTACCGACGAGAAAGGCAAAGGTTCTCGGCGTTACCTCCAGTGTTCCGAGTGAAGGCAAGTCAACCCTTGCCGTCAACTTGGCGCAAACGGTCGCGCAATCCGGCAATCGGGTGCTCCTCGTCGATGTTGATCTGCGCAATGCTACGCTGACCCATGAACTGACGCTTGGATCGACGTTTGGTCTGGTTGAGGCTAGTCGATCAATCGAAAACTATCGCGATCATATCTGGTACGATCCATCTTTAAACCTGTCATTCCTGCCAGTCGATGCCGGTGCAGAGCACATCAATCCACGCAGTCAGATCCTCGGATCTAACGAGGTGGTGGCGCTCTTCGATCTGCTGCGCGAACATTTCGATTACATCATCGTGGACTGTCCCCCGCTCTCGCCAATTGCAGACGCGCGGATGACGATCCGCTTTGTCGACGCTTACATCTACGTCGTCGCTTGGGGGCAAACGAAGATCGAGGTCGTTGACCAAACGTTCCGTGAGGCACCCGAGCTTTTTGACCACGTCGCCGGCGTGATCCTAAACAAGGTCAACATGAATGCTCTCGGCCGCTACGAGGTGCATCGGGGTGCCGCGTATCATCGGACGTATTTTGCAAAATATGGCATCAAAAGTTAATGCTTAGGTTTCGCTCCATTCCTCATTAAAATTCTATAATTGCCGCGAGATGTTTTTGGCGCAGAGTCTGCCACCGTCTTCGCGAATTTCGGCAGGAATAGTTGCACAAAGGTCACACCCTGCAAAAAAGGTTGAACCTCCATCCTCCTTTTGGTAGATGGGGAGGGTCGGAACGTGGCGCGAGAGCAAGCATGCAATCCACCTCCACCGTCGGCAACAGCAGCCTTTCGGGGCATAGAGGTTAGTCGCGCGTTGAGACCACTGCCGTTGTGTTCGGCATTCTAGCGAGCGCCACTGATATCCTCGCTATCACGATTGCGGCTCTTTGTTCCCATTTCGCAAGTCGCGCAGCCACGATGGGGACCTATGGATTCCATTCAGTCGGGAACGCGATTTGCCTCGGCTTGATCGACGGTGTCGTCTTCGTATCGATCGCTCGAATGGCAAAGCTTTACAGCTTTACCTTATTCGTTAACGGCGAAAAGCAAATTGGATCATTGCTTCTTTACGCACTGCTTTCGACAATTGTCCTTGCAACCGTGCTGGTCGCTGTCAATGCAGGTCTGTATATTTCGCGCGGTACCTTCCTATACTTTGTTCCTTTACAGCAGTTTGCCGTAGTAACTAACCGAGCTGGCCTGATCTATCTTGCGCGTAGGCTATTGAAGGTTGGCACCTTGACTGGGCCTTCGGTCCTTCTGATTGGCGAGCCTCACGAACTTGATCAGATAAGCGAGTCTTATCTCCTCTCGGAGTTTGGTCTGCACGAGGTCGGCCGCATCTCCCTGAATCTGATGGCGGACAGCACGATCGAAGAGTCGATCGCCGGCGCCCTGGCGCGGTCGCGCAGTGCTCGGATCGAGCGACTCGTTGTTGCGATCGGCTGGAACGATCGCGCGTCCATCGAACGGGTGCGCGCGAGCCTGCGGCGATCCGCTCTGCCGGCGCTGCTTCTTCCCGACGCGAACGTTCGTGGCGTATCCAGCCTCTGCACAGGTGTCCCGCAGCGAAGCGCCGTGGGTATGATCACACTTCAGGAAGCTGCGACGGCGCGCGGAACGTTGTTTCTCAAGCGGGTGCTCGACATCAGCGTAAGCGCCGCGGTGCTTTTGGCGTTGGCACCTTTGATGGCTGGTGCCGCACTTGCGATCCGTTGGGACTCACCCGGTCCGGTCATCTTCAGACAGCGACGCAACGGCTTTGATGGTCGACAATTTACCATTTTTAAGTTTCGCTCGATGGAAGTCCTTGAAGATGGGCCGGAGATTACGCAGGCCGTCAAAGGCGATGCGCGGGTTACACGTGTCGGAGCGTTCTTGCGGCGGACAAGCATCGATGAACTTCCGCAACTCTTCAACGTCCTCTTTGGACATATGTCGCTTGTCGGACCGCGGCCGCACGCGCTTGCTCACGACAACATGTACTCAGTCCTCATCGATCGATATTTCCATCGTCACCATGTCAAGCCGGGTATCACAGGTTGGGCGCAGATCAACGGTGCTCGTGGTCGCACGCAGGTTGTCGAGCAGATGAAGCGGCGAGTGGACTTCGACTTCTGGTACATCGATCACTGCTCGATCTGGCTGGACATTCTCATTCTGGCGCGAACGGCAATTTGCGTTTTAAAAGATGAAGCCTATTAGAATTCGGATAAGCATCAATTGTTATCCGAACGCTGGTCATCCGGTAAACGCGCTTGATGCCTTACCAGAGCGGATGATGCGAGCGAGCCGTCATTTCGCGTTTTGGCCCAACGTCTGCAGTGGGGAAGCCAGAACAATCATGCCCCATAGGTTGCTGACGACCTTGGCACTCCTGATCGCGACGGTGAGGCTCCGCGGCTATGCATTTCCCTTGTTCCCTGAGCCGCGCGTCGATGCCGTGCGCTCTGCCATGCCAGCGGCCGCGCCCGACGATCTCAGGCCGCTCCCCTTGAGCGCGATCGATCATCTTGCCATCGTCGAACTCAAGGGCTCGGCAGGTGATTTGATCAGCCTGCATCTCCTCTCGAACACGGATGCATGGCGGATCGACTTGGCTAAGGCGGTCGTCGAAGCCGGCGGCCGGCTCGGCACGCAAACCGATCCGGGCTCCGCTCTCCTACACCGCGTGCCGCGAGACATCGCCTGATGCGCACTCATGAGGCGATCCTTGCAGCGTCTCTGCAATCGCTCGGATCGACAGAGCGTTTAGCGCCCGCTGGCTTGGCTATGGTGACAGTCGACGCAGTCACGCTTCGGTAGCGCAAGGTAGGTTCTGCATAACTTATCGCAATGGTGCAGCGGCAGCTGTTGTCAATGACGTTTGCCACGGAAAGTAACGCATGCGTGTAGTCCACGTTGTCCGGCAGTTTCGGCCGGCGATCGGCGGCATGGAGAATGCTGTCTACCACCTCGTGCGCGAGCAGCAGAAGCTGGGCGTAGACGTCAGGGTTGTCACCCTCGATCGCATCTTCCATACCGACCGCGTACTGCAAGCCTCGGAGATGATCGACGGGATCGAGATCACGCGAATCCCCTATAGAGGATCGATGCGCTATCCGATTGCCCCCAGTGTCATTCGACATGTTCTTGATGCTGATATCGTCCACGTCCACGGTATCGACTTTTTCTTCGATTATCTGGCGTTGACCACGCTGTATCACCGAAGAAGACTTGTGGTGTCCACTCATGGCGGCTTTTTCCACACGAAGACCTATCGCCGCCTCAAGGAGATCTTCTTCCAGATTGTGACCCGACGTTCGCTCCGCCGCTATGCCTTGACCGCCGCGTCGAGCTTCCCCGATGCCGCTCTGTTCGAATCGCTGCGCAGCGACGGCCTGCGCGTGTTCGGAAATGGCGTCGATGTCGACAAGTTTTCCAACATCCGTCGTTGCGGTCTCCCCAAGCAGCTGATCTACTTCGGTCGGCTCGCCCCAAACAAGAACATCAAGACCCTTGTGCACCTGCTTGCCGCGATGCGACGTGCGGATTCGGCTTGGCGTCTCGTGATTGCCGGCCGGGTCATGGGGACGTCACCCAGCTCCATCATGCAGGTCGCGACAGAGCTCGATGTGGCAGAAGCGGTCACGGTGCAGGATGCACCGTCCGACGCGATGCTTCGCGATCTCATCCAAGCCTCGTCGGTGTTCTGCTCCCCGTCTCTCTATGAAGGCTTTGGTATCGCTTGCATCGAAGCGATGTCGGCGGGATTGATCGTCGCCTTGAGCGATATCCCCGCTCATCGTGCGACGATCGAAGCGACCAGCCTTGGTTTTCTCGTCCCATTCGACGAGCCTGAAGCGGCAGCGCGCGCGATCCTTGCCGCTTACGAAAGGCAGAGCTCTTCCGCTGATCCGGTCACGTTCCCCGAGCACCTCAAGCATGCCTATTCTTGGACAGGTATCGCGCGCGCAACATGTGACGCTTACAAAGACATTCTAGGACAAGAAAATCGCCTCATCCTCCGATCGCGCGTGCGAGTGATGACGCGTGCCACGGCTCTGCACGAGATCTGCCGTGCCTGCGCGACCGGCATGCCGCTGCGCGTCGCCTTCTTGAACGCGCATTTGGCCATCCAAGCAGCCCAGCAGTCGCAGGTTGCGGCAGCCCTGGATGACTTCGTCCTGCTCAACGACGGCGTCGGCGTCGACTTGGCAAGCCGCGCGCTGTTTCGGCGGCGCTTTCCCGACAATCTCAACGGCACGGATTTCACGCCCGATCTCCTCGATCGGCTCGGGGCCGGCTGCCGCATCTTCCTTCTGGGCGCAACGGCAGACGTAATCGCCAAGGCAGCCCTGTATTATGAAGCGCGGTGGCCGCAGCATCACGTCGTCGGGTTCCAGAGCGGTTTCTTTTCCGATGCAGAGTCGCATGATCTTGCCGAGACGATCCGAGCCTCTCGCGCTGATCTTGTCCTCGTCGGCATGGGCTGTCCGCGCCAGGAGAACTGGTTGGCGCAGTACATCCCAGGTGTCTGCCCCGTCGGCATCGCCGTCGGCGCGCTGTTCGATTTTCAAACCGGAACCGTCCGCCGGGCTCCCCGATCGTGGCGACAGCTGCGCTTGGAATGGGTCTATCGCCTGCTGCAGGAGCCGCGGCGCCTCGGCAACCGCTACGTCCTTGGCAACGCCACCTTCGTGTTCCTCGTCGCGAGGCAATGGTTGAGCGGAGTGCGCGCGTGAGAACCGGGCAATGCGCCGCACCATCTCTGAGCACTGATTTCTCTGGCGTGCCGCACTCCGAGTCCCGACGATCGCCGATGCCGATCAGCAGCCTCGTCGCCGCCGCCATCGTCTATGGCACGGTGCTGTTCAACGCGGCCCTCGCGTTCGTCAACGCCAATGTGACCCCATTGACGTCGACGCCCGTCATCGCCTGCGAGGCGATGCTCGACGGTTCGGCTCTGCTGTGCTGCTTCACCGTTCAGTCGCCGCTCAGGATCTGGTGGGTCGGGCTGATGGTGTGCCTGGGCACCGTCAATGTCGTCGGCGTCTTGGGAAATGAGCACATCGATCCGAAGTTCGTGCGCGACGTTCTCATCATCCCGATCTACGCCTATCTGGGTCTTTGTGTGTGCCGCAACGACATCATCAAGATCATGCTCCCGCTGCAAGCCATAGTTCTTGCTGGCACACTCTTCGAAGCCGCCAGTGTGGAACAGTACGGACACTTTCTCAAGATCACGTCCTACTACATCAATACACGCGGCTTTGAGCAAAGTCGGTTCTGGTCGACCGAGAACACTGATCTTTTCGTGAGCGCGACGCGACCAGGCGAGCGTTTTCTGTTCAGCTTCTTGAATCTGCACCGACTGTCTTCGATCTTCCTCGAGCCCGTCTCGCTGGGCAACTACGTCGTCATCGTGTCGATGATGATCGTGACGCTGTGGCATCGACTCGGTTTCGGCGAGAAGGTATTCTTCGTCACCAGCAGCTTCATCATCCTTGTCGGTTCGGACGGTCGCTTCGCGGTCGTCAGCATCTTGGCGGTGATCGTCCTTCGCATCGTCGCGCCACTGATGCCGCGCTACAGCAACGTCCTCTATCTCCCGATCGTCGTCGTCGGCGGCGCGCTAGCCGTTGAAGCGCTGCATCTCAACCCGGTCGGCGACGATTTCCCAAGTCGTACGGCGGGGAGTGTCGAAGCACTCCTGGCAATGACGCCGGGCGCCCTGTTCGGCTTCGACGCAGCTCACGCCTATTCCGTCATGGACAGCGGCATCGCCTACCTCGTCTACAGCCAGTCCATCGTCGGCGCGGTCGCGGTGTGGGTGTTCATCGCGATGGGCCTGCCGCAGCGCGACCGCGAGTCCATCGCGTTCGCGCACATGGCTTCGTTCTATTTCGCGACCAACCTCATGATCAGCTATTCCGTCTTCTCCATCAAAACGGCCGGCGTCCTCTGGTTCATGCTCGGAGCGATGGGTCGCGATCGCGCGACCGTGGCAAGCAAGCCGACTTCGGTGCGCTTGCCCGCGCTGCGACCGTCGATGCTCGCTTCCGCAACAGCGAATGTCGCGACCGCTCCGTCAGACCGGATCGCGCCCGGCAGCACCGCGCGGTCTTCCGGCTGACAAGTGCTGGGCCTGGTCCCAAACGAGTGAGACATATGTGCGACTACGTCTTCATCTCCGGGTACCATGATTATCGATCGCAGCGCAAAGCAGACCTGCACTTCATCGTCGACAACTTGAAGAGCCGCGGCCGAGTTGCCTTCCTTTCTCTACGCTACAGCCACCTCTCACGCTATCGGCAGGATCCTCGTCATGATCTTCGCGGACGGGCGAACCGTCTCGAGCTTCACGACGATGTGTTATGCTTCTTACGCTACACCTTCGTGCATCCGATGCGCTTGCCGCCTCGCTTTGGAAGCGTTGAGCGAGCGCTTTTCCGGCTCTATGCCATGACGCTTCCCGGCGAGGTGCGCGCGCTTCTTCGAAAAGCAAGGATCATCTACGTCGAGAGCGGGATCGCAATCACGTTCATCGCGCAGATCAAGCGTCTCAACCCGGCTTCCAGGATCATCTATCTGGCCTCGGACTCGCTCGAAGCGATCCGCCAGGCCGATACGATCCGCGAGGATCTGCGAACGCACGCCTCGTCGATCGATGCCGCTCGCATTCCCTCGCCTCTCCTGAAGCCAGACATTCCGCCGGACATTCCGACCTATTTCATTCCCCATGGGATCGAAAAGCAGATCTTCGATCAGGCGCTGCCATCGCCTTTCAAGGCGGACAGCATCAATGCCGTGTCTGTCGGCTCGATGCTGTTCGATCCGACGTTCTTCGACATTGCGGGCGCCGCCTTTCCGCACATCACCTTCCATGTCATCGGCAGCGGCCATAGTGGATCACCTGCCGCGAACGTCATCTACCATCCCGAAATGCCGTTCTCGGCGACGATCCCCTTTCTGCAGCACAGTCGTTTCGCGATCGCCGCGTATGGGCAAGGTCTGGAACCCTATCTGACGCATACGTCGATGAAGCTGATGCAGTATCGCTACCTCGGCTTGCCGGCGGTATGCCCAAACACCGTCGCGCTTCCCGAGGTCAATCGGTTCGGCTACCAAGCGGGCGATGACGCTTCGATCCGCAGCGCCATCGAGGCGGCGCTGGCGGCGAAGCGGCTCCCACCCGGCGCTTGCTTGAGTTGGGCCGAGGTCACGGATCGCCTCCTCGCGCCGACCGCATTTCCCGACATGCAGTGTTGAACCAGCTTCGTCGCCGTGCGGCAGGGCGGCGGAAAGCCTCCGGGAGATCAGCCCCGGCTTGCCCGACCGGGGTCACCGGCGGGGATCACCGCGTCTTGGCATGCAACATCAGGTGACGAGAGCGTCGTAGAACGCCTCGATCTTCGCCGTGCAGGCGCGGATATCGAAGCTCTGAGCGACATGCGACTGCGCCGCGCGACCCATCCGGACGAACAGCTCCTCATCCTCGATCAGCCGGACGATCAGGCCGGCCAGCGTTTCGACGTCGCGCTCGGCGAACAGGAAGCCGGTGACACCATCGAGGATGGCTTCGCTGCCGGCACGGGCCGACGTGACGACCGGCACGCCGCAGGCCTGCGCCTCGAGCATCACCATCCCGAAGGCTTCAAAGCTGCCTTCATCATCCGTCACGCTCGGAAGACAGAAGATGCCTGCCGTCGACATCGCCTCCGCGACGCGCGCCGCCGACAGCGCACCGAGAAACATCACGTCGAGCCCTAACGATGCCGCAAGCTGTTCGAGCATCACGCGTTGCGGGCCATCGCCGATCACGGTCAGGCGAGCGTCTGGATGCTGCTGGATGACAATGCTCATCGCACGGATAAGGAACTCGCACCCTTTGAACGCGACCAGGCGCCCAACGAACAGGACTTCGGACGCGGCTCGCCGCTCGGGGGCGGGCGTGAATCTCGATCGGTCGATCCCGGTGTAGAAGACGTGTGTTCGCGCTAGAGACGCCCCCTTCGCCAAGGCGGCCGCCCGAAGCGCCCCCGAGACGCAGATGATGTGGGTATTCTCCGCCTTCAGCAGGGCTGCGAGCTTGGCCGGATAACGCTTGAAGAACCAACCTTTCTCGCCGGACGCCCAAACCTCCTCGCGCGTGAGGATATCGGTGCCGTGCAGCGTCACGCAGAGGGGCAGTTTGAGGCCGGCGACGACGTCGGAGATCAAGATCGCATCGTAGCCGAAGTGGGCATGGACGAGGCGGGCACCGCTTTCCCTGATGATGGCCGCGAGCCGGCGCGACCTCAAGCCGAAGTATTGGCCGTGCTGAAGTAGCTTGAGGTAGGTCGCGCCGATCGGACCTCCGGCCGCGGTTGCCAAGACGGGTTTCAAAGCGCCGACATCGATTCCTCGCACGCGGCGGAACCCGACCAGGACCGCCGACCACCTCGCATAGGAAGCGATCTGGTCGACAATGAAGGTTTCCGAGACCGGCAGAAGGTCTTTGCGGAAGACAAGCACGATCTTGGCTGGGTCTAAGCCGTCCCGCCGGCTCGGCTCGACGCCTCCGCGCGGCGCTTGCGCGCGGTGGCCTTCGAAGATGTCCAGCAGGCGTTGCGCCTTGCCCTCCCAGGTCCGGTCTACCCGCGCGGCATCGGCGTTGGGGGCACTTCCGCCTGCTCGAAGGTCATCGATGACGCGGACAAAGTCCGCTGCGGAATCGATGACGTGTACGTCCGCAAACGCCGCAACGGCCGGGATGCGCGTGCTGATCACCGCCATTCCGGAATTCAAGCAGTGATAGAACCGCAGCGGATCGATGTACCTGATGGACTTCGATGTCGTGTCGTAGGGCGCGAACATCACGCTGTAGCGCTCGAGGATCTGCTCGATTGCGGCGTTGTTGTAGCTTCCGCGATAGCGGACGCGCGGGCCCGCACAGAGCGCGTCGAGCTGCTCCTGCATGGCAAGCCGCCGTGCTGGAACGAGGCCGCCGGAGATGGCGCCATACACGTCAAAGGTCACATCGCACGAGGCGACGATGGCGGCGACGAGGTCGAAATCGAATCGCTCGTCGATGCTCGCGATGATCAGAACGGTGTCGAAGCGGCCGGCGTCAGCTCGGCGGGGCTTGATGTGCGACGCGTTGCCAAGATGATGCGAGATCGCATGAGCATCGCCGAGCGCGGGTGCCGCATGGACCGCGAAGGTGTTCAGCCTCGCATGGATGCCCATCGCGACCTTGGCGTAGGCGCGATGGGATCGCGGCACGTCGTAGAGAAAATCGTCGTGGACGTCGTAAGCCCAGACTGCGCCCCAGGTGGCAAGCCGCATCAGAACGGAGAAGACGGGAAGGCCGTAGTTCAAGGAGTCCAGGATCAGGCAATCGCCTGCCGCCGTTATGTTCTGCAGGAACTGCAGCAACTGCGGCGGCCGGAGCTCGACCTCCGTGTCGTCCAATGGGCCTTGGACGACGCTCCGCGTTTTGACGTTGATGCGGTAGCAAGCGATGCCGCGCGCCCGGAATGCGGCGATGAGAAACTGCCTAAAATCCGTTTCGGCTTGTCGCTTGGAGAGCACGATGATCGTCGGTGCGGAGCCGTCACCGTCGATGGTTGGGAATGGTTCCTGCAAGGCCGAGATCCTGGCGTTCGACGACCATCGTGACGAAGGGGACTCGTAACCGCTCGAGCCGGAGCCTCAAGTTTCCTTTACCTCGTGGCGCTCGTCACCCCGCGATCGATTTGGCACTGCTCGACTGAAGAACCCGTACCGCGCCGCGAGGTGCCGGATTTCGGCGAACAGCGGATGCTCGATCGCCATCAAGCCGATGAGCCACCCGGCGACGCCAATGGCGACCCCGGCGAGGACTAGGCCGAACGGCACATGGGCGGACCAGCGATAGAAACTCATCAAGGCCAGGGACGGGCCACACGCGACGACGGTGAGCATGGCGCTCCGGCCATAGATCGGGAGAAAGTCACTCACCTGCGTCGAGGTCATGCGATCCAGGTGAGGACGGTAGAGATAGATCGAAAAGGCAGCTTCACCAACGCGCGCCGCCGCAGCCATCGTCAGGCTTACCATGCAGCCCACCAGGAACAACAGCGTGCCCACGCCCGAGCGAAGGAACTCGATGCGCGCCTGGCGCGCGGTGTCATGGCTCACCACGAACAACTCCCAGGTCATGGTGATCGAGACCAACAGCATCGCAGCGACCGCGAGGAAGGCGAGCGGCGGCGCCGCGGCCACCCACCTCTCGCCATAGATTACCTCGATGAGCGGCGCGCCCAGGATGGCCAGTCCGGCAAAGCTGGGCCAGAGCAGCGCCGTCATGATCTCGACGAGGCGGAGGTAGGAGTCGCGCAAGTTGACATTCCGACGAGTCTGCTCGGCGAAATCGACGAACACCACGCGCCCGATCACGAGATGGATGTTCGACCAGATGATGTTGTTGAGGTTGGAGGCGCGCCCGTAAATTCCCAGCGCCGCCAAGCCGAGCAGGCGTCCCATCATGAACTCCGACAAGCGGCCGGCGATGCCATTGACGCCCTGGATCGCGAGTTGCTGCATCCCGAAGGAGAGAATGCGACCGGCGGAGGCTGTGCCGAAGCGGAAGCTGACGTGGGATCGCCCCACGATCATGAAGGCAACCGCCCCAACCACGGCCGAGGCGATGCCACCCCAGGCGATGCTCATGTAGCTGTCCCCGGCGAAGGCCAGCACGACGGTGACGCATGTCCCCGCGACGCTCCGCACCAGATTGACGGTCGCCAGGTCGCGGAAGTTTCCCTCGCGTTCGAGGTTTGCTGCGGGAAGAAACTCGACGATGCCGAACAAAGGAATGATCGCAAGCAGTCTCAGCACGCGACCGACGCCTTCGGCGTGCATGAGAAACGCACCGATAGGGCTCAAGCCGGCGATCGCCAGCGCGAGAACGATCGCGATCACCGCATTCATCGTGAAACAGCTCGCCAGCGTCGCGCGATCAAGAGTCGGCTCGCGAACCACGAAAGAGGCGATACCGAAGGCCTGCAGCACGCTCAAGATGCCGACGATCGATGCGGCGGCCGTGTAGATGCCCATGTCATAGGGCGTCAACAATCGCGCCAGAACGACACTGCTGCCGAATTGCAGGACGAACAAGCCGATCTGCGAGAGCAGCATCCAGGCAAGCGATCGGCGGAGGCTCATCGGACTCCTCGCGGATGCATGGCCGAGAGTGCTAGCAGCGTTGCTGCGCCGCAACAAGCGTCGCCAGCGCACCGCCGCAACGATCGCGGCGCGGTCGGTTTTCTCATCGTTCGTTTTCCGCTATGGCTTCGACGGACAGGGGCGCGCCCAGCGGAATGAAACTTCATGGATGAGAATGAACGCTCCTCACGGCCCGTCCGGGCCAGGGCTGTCGCATTCTATCTCCCGCAGTTTCATCCCGTTCCCGAAAACGACACTTGGTGGGGCGCGGGCTTCACGGAATGGACCAACGTCGCGAAAGCAAAACCCCTCTTCAAAGGGCATTGGCAGCCCCGGCTCCCTGCGGACCTTGGTTTCTACGACTTGCGCGTGCCGGAGGTGCGGGAACGGCAAGCGGACCTGGCAAGGCACGCCGGCATCGAAGCGTTTTGTTACTGGCACTACTGGTTCGGCAATGGGCGTCGCATCTTGGAGCGTCCGTTCAACGAGGTCCTCGCATCCGGTCGTCCGGACTTCGGCTTCTGCTTGGCCTGGGCCAATCAACCGTGGACCGGCGTCTGGCACGGCCAACCGAAGACGACGCTGCTCGATCAGACATATCCGGGCGAGGCGGACCATGCCGCGCACTTCGAGACACTGTTGCCGGCGTTCAGGGATCACCGATACTTCAAGGTCGATGGCAAGCCGCTGTTTGCGATCTACGACCCCGACCATCTGCGCGAAACGGCTGGCTTCGTGGCGCAATGGCAAGCCCTCGCGCAGGCTGCCGGCCTGCCCGGCCTGTACTTTATCGGCATGAGCAACAAATATGATAAGGAGCTTCTCGCACCCTTCGATAGATTGATGAGCTTCGGTCCCGGAAACTATATCGACACGCGGCCACGAACGAACTTTGACCGGATTACCGACCGGCTCAATCGCTTCGACATGACACGATCAACCTATGCGCGTTTCAAAAATCGCTACCTTGGGCCGCATCGGCACGATTATAGAAACGTCGTCGACGTCTTCATGACGCACGAAGATCAGGATCCCCGCTCGACGCCGTGCATCATTCCCAACTGGGATAACACGCCACGATCCGGTCGCCGCGGACACGTCTTCTTGAATACGTCACCGGACTTGTACGAGAAGATGCTGCGGCATGGACTGAAGCAGGTCGAGGGGCACAAGCAGGCCGAGCGCATCATCTTCATCAAAGCCTGGAACGAGTGGGCGGAAGGAAACTACCTCGAACCGGACGCGAAGTACGGCACGGCATTTTTAGACGCAACGAGGAGAGCGCTCGCGGCAGAAGGAGTCTGAAGCGCTTTTTGCTGAAGCAGTGAGAAATACCGCGAAAGGTAGAGTTATGAGGGGAAGGTAGCCAAAGCTTTCGGCTCGATGAGGTGAGATCGAAGGCGGCTCCTGAGTCGCGCCCCCGAACTTGCCTGCAGCACGTCCGCTTCACCATCGCTGCGCGTGCGGCAGGGGGCGCGGGACCACCGTCGTAGCCGACCCGGACGGTGGTGCGGCGGACCCGTCGACGACCTCGTGATCCTTTCAGCCCCACGCATGCGAAGTCCGCGCGGCCGGTCTCCGTAGAGGTTGCGCTCGCCAGCCATCTGCTGAAGGAGTGCTGGAGATCCGAGATGGACGTCCGCTGACCCATGCTCCGCTCGTAGGCTCGAGGCACCGAATACGACTTTCGCCGTCCATCGGGAGCAGCCCATGCCACGTGAATTGCGATCCCTAACCGGATTGAGAGGCGTCGCCGCCTGCGTCGTCATGGTCGGCCACTTCACCGAAGAGTCTGTACGCTCGGGTCTGATCGGCCGCTTGCTCGACCAGACCTATTATGCCGTCGATCTTTTCTTCGTTCTCAGCGGCTTCGTGCTTGCGATGGTCTACGGTCGAGCGAGCGCGGATCGCGGCAAAATCACCTTCCCTCGCTTCCTGCAGCATCGAATCGCACGCATCTATCCACTATACATGATCACGACATTGGTAAGCTTTTGTCTGGCGCGCGCTGACTTTCCGATCTACGGCGATCCGAACTCCAGTCTGCCAGCCCTCGGCGCGAATCTCGCGATGACGCAATTCTGGGGTTGGCCGTCGGATAGTCTGAACGGTCCAGGCTGGTCCATCAGCACGGAGTGGGCGGCCAACCTCCTCTTCCCCGTGCTAGCTTTCCTATGCCTGCGATGTTCGTGGCTCGTCAGTGCCTCCGTCGTGATCCTTGCATTGACGATCGGTGTCGCCGCCGACCACTTCGCGACCGATGTTTTTTGGGGAACGTCGATCGTGCTGCACTGGAAGTGGCTGAGATTGCCGGAACCGCTCATTGGCTGCACCGTGGAATTCCTGGCGGGCATGTTCTGCTGGCGGTTACGCAGCGATGCTCGCTGGACCGCCATGCTCGGCGGAACGAACATTCTATGGCTCGTGCTGGCCGTCACCACGCTCACCTATCTCGTCGGATCAGCCAAGCTGGTCTTCGTCCTGTCGGTCTGCTTCCTGGTGATCGGGCTGTCCTTCGAGCGCGCAAAGCTCGCACTCCTCCTAGGATCGCCGATCCCGCATCGGCTCGGACGGTTGTCCTACTCGATCTATCTCGTCCATGCGCCGATGATCACGCTCGCCCACGGGTCCACCATTATCTTCAACGATGCCGGACTGGCTCACGCGCATTCGGTTGCTGTGCTTCTTGCCATGGCGGCCACTCTCGTTGTGGCTGACCTTTCATATCGCTTGATCGAGCGTCCGTCGCAGAAGCTGCTTCGGAGCGGTTTCGCTCGTCTGAGCGGTTACGCCACTTCCCGAGCGAATGTGGCGATCTCGGATTGAGACGAAGCCGTGATCGGGCAACCAAGCCGGTGCAGCACGATGCAGCGGTCGCGCCTCGCTTGCTCACCGTTATGGAGGCGCCGGCTCAAGCCCAATCCGATGCAGCGCCAAGCACCGCCGCAAAAGGCCCTTCCCTTGGCCTGCTGCGGCGAGCCATGCGTTTCGAGCTTGCCTCCTAGAGCGATTTCCTTTCAGGTCGCATCGTAGTCTGCTGCGGCGAACATGTCGGCGCATTCGGCTGGCGTGATCTGGTCGACGAGGCGCCCGATGGCGGCCCAGAGCGCGTCTTTAGTGCGCTCGGCGGCCTTACGCCGCAAGGCCTTTAGCTTAGCGAAGGCGTTCTCGATGAGGTTGAAGTCCAAGCTGTCCCGGTAGTTCATCGCCATGAGGAAACCCGAGAGGATAAAGAAGAGATCGACGGCGAGGTAGCCCGGCCCGAACGGTGAAAAGCGCCCGTCGTCAAGGTGCTGGAAAACCAAGTAATGATAGAGCATTACGAGGACCGCTGCCGCGCCTCTGACCCCGGTCAGTGCTTTGAACATGCTGATCTCACCATTCTCAGATGGCAATCAGCCATGGCACGCGAAGGCAACGGCAGTGTCGAAAGGCGGCGCGTCGGTGTCAATCCCCTGTAGTCAGCCTTATCAGCTATTGCGTCCCGTCCTCCGCTTCACCGCGCGGCGAACGCCGTCGGGAACTGCTAGACGGAAGGCCAATCGCGCGAGGACGATCGGATATCGATTGAACGCCGTCAGGGTCCTTGCCTCGCGAAGGCAACCGCCCTGGAGGAGCCGGACGGCGCTCATCACAAGCGCTTCGTTCAGCTGGTCGCGATTGGCCGCTGAGAGCCGATGCGCGAACGAGCGCGCGGCCTGCGCGATGAAGCGGCAGTCGGCGTCCTCCAACTCGAAAGGCCGATAGGCGGCGAGCTCGAGTAGCTTGGCGGCGACCGCGATGCGCAGATGGTCCTGTTGCGGTGCCGCGAGCTGCGGCGACGCGAGCTGGATCAACGCGTCAAGCGACGGAGCTGCCTTGTACGCCGTCAGGACGCCGTCCGCGAAGGTCAAGTCGGGCTGACCGGCCCGGCGCCGCTGCGCCGAGAGAGCCGACAATTGCGAGCTCAGCGCCATGATGCGACCGTTGTGCAGGGACGCGCTCGAGATGCTTCCCGCGTGCATGCGGTAATCGCCGAGGACCTCGTCCATGTTGAACAAGCGCCCTTGCTCCTGCAGGCGCCAGTAAAGATCGGCGTCTTCCGCATGGTACACGAAGCGATAGCCGCCGATCCGCTCGATCGCGTCGCGACGGATCATCAGGAAGGGATGGAGCAGGTAAGGTTCGCGCGCGGGCGCCCATGCCGGGTCCGCCTGCTCCGGCAGGCTCAGCCGACTCACGGTCCCGAGCGGACGGTCGTTCTCATCGATGTGCCGCGCGCCGCTGGAAACTCCGAGGCAGGCGGGATGCTCCTGCAGGAACGCGACCTGCCGCTGCAGGCGGTCGGGATAAGCGATGTCGTCCGCATCGTGCCGGGCGATCAACGGCGCGTCGCCTTCGCGAAGGCCGGTGTTCAGCGCGGCGACGATGCCCCCGTTGGGACGCGTCACGACCCGCAGGCGCGGCTCGCCACGCGCGATCTCTTCGAGCACGCGTGGCGTCTCATCCGTCGAACCGTCGTCGACCACGATGATGGCGAGATCGCGGAGCGTTTGGCTTTGTATGCTGGCAACCGCCTGCCGGATCGTGCGTGCCGCGTTGAAGGCGGGGATCAGAACATCGACGCGCCCGTTCGTCGTTATCATCGCCTCATCCTGTCACCATCAGGAACCCGACCCATCGAGCGCGCTTGGAGAGCGATGTCGCCTTGCCTTCAAGCGGCTGCGCACCCCATCGGGGAGCCCGTAGCGGAACGCGAGGCGCGCCGCCATCATCGGCCAGCGCGCGCGCGGGACCAGCAGCGATGCTTCGCCGATCAGCCCCTTGCCCGCCAGTCGGAGCGCGGTGGTCAGGATCGCCTCCGCGAGCTGGCGCCGATTCTCGGGCGTCATGAGCTCTCCGTTCTGCTGCACCGCGTCCCTGATGAAACGGCAATCGGCGCGATCCGGCTCGAAGGGGCGGTAGAAGCACAGTTCGATCAGCTTGCCTGCCATGGCGACCTGCAGACGCCGGCGTTCATCCCCGTCGAGCGACCGAGATCCGATCGCCCAGAAGTCGGCGAGGCTTGAGGCTTCAACATATCGATCCGCATCCGACGAGGTGAAGGTGAGGTCGGGCTTACCGTCGCGGCGTCGACGCGCGGACAGAGCGGCGAGTTGCGAGCACAGGGCGGTGATGCGCCCGTTGCGGATGGAGCGGCTGGTGATGCTGCCGGGATGGATCCTGTAGGAGCCCATGATCTCATCGAGGTTGTGCAAGCGTCCGTAGCCCTGCAGGCGCCAGTAGAGGTCGCTGTCTTCCGCGATGTGCAGCGGACGATACCCGCCCGCCGCGAGGAAGGCGTCGCGGCGCACCATCAGAAAGGGCTGGATCAGATAGGGCTCGCGCGCGGGGATCCAGTCGCAATCGGCCTCCTCGATCGGCCGCATGCGCGCGATATGCCCGATCAACCGGTCGTGCGCATCGATGTGGCGCGCGTAGCCCGACACGGCCACGCAATCGGAGTTCGCTTGAAGATAGGCGAGCTCCATCTCGAGGCGGCGAGGGTCCGAAAGGTCGTCCGCATCATGCCTGGCGAGGAAGGGAGCACGGCAATGTTTCAGGCCGAGCCACAACGAATCGGTGATGCCGCTGTTCTGCTTCGTCAGAACGAGCAGGCGCGTTTCCTCCGCGGCGATCTCGCGCAGGGTCGAAGCGGTGCCGTCGGTCGAACCATCATCGACCACGATGATACGGGTCTCCGCGACCGTCTGGTTCTGGATGCTGGCGATGGCGCTGCGGATCGTCGCTTCCGCGTTGAACACCGGCAGGAGCACGTCGATGATCGGCTCGTCGGCAGGGGGCAAGGACGTCAAGTTGTTGATCTCACGTTCCACCCGCTTCTCTACCTCCGCGCGGCGGCGGGCGCGCGGTCTTTCTAGACCGATTGCATCCGCGAGGTTCACTTGCGATGCGCGATCACGATCGCGACCAAGCCTAGGAAAGGACGGCCGATGATAAGCGACGAGCGCAGTGGCAAGCATCGAACCGCCACCCGAAACTACGCACCCCACCTGCGGACATCGCGGCGCGAGGCCTTGCTGGCTCTGTCCATGCTGCCGCTCGCGGGGCAGGCTCATGCCCAGCTCAGTTGCACGGCGCGGGCGAGTGACGCCCTCGCGCAGCCAATCGCCTATCGCACCATGCCGATGCTGACGCCGGCGCTCGCCCCCGTTTCGCTTCCGGCATTCACCGAGGGTGCATGTTCCCCGGCCGACAGAACGGTGGTCGTCGATCGGCGCGCCACCAATCAACCGTTCTTCGGCGTCGGTGCGGCAATCACCGCGTCCGCTTGCGCCCTGATGGCGAACGATCTGACGGAGCGGCAGCGCGCCGACTTCCTGGAAGAGTGCTTCGGTAGGAACGGCTTCTCGATGGTCCGAATCTGTATCGGAGACAGTGACTACGTGACCGGTTCGACCTTTCGCACCTATGACGATGTCGCGGACGACGCAGCCCTGCACGACTTCTCGATCGAACGGGATCGCGCATGCATCATCCCGACGCTGCGCGATATTCTGGCCATCAACCCCGGCGTGAAGATCATCGCCTCGCCATGGTCGCCGCCGGCTTTCCTGAAGACGAACGGCGCGCTGATCGGCGCTGACGCCTCCTTCTGGGCGACGCCCAGCAACATGGAGATCTATGCCCGCTATCTCGTCCGCTTCCTTCAAGACTATGGCGCCGCGGGTATCTCCGTTTGGGCGATCACGGTGCAGAACGAGCCGAACTTCAGCCCCGTGCACTATCCCGGCTGCCTTTGGAGCCCGGACGACGCGGCAGCCTTCGTCGGCAGACATTTCGGCCCCGCGCTCGCAGCCGCTGGATTGAACACCAAGATCCTCGTCGGCGATGCGTCCTGGCGGGATACGGGCGATCTCGTGACCACACCGCTGCGCGACCCTTCCGCGAATGCGCACATCTTCGGTGCCGCCTACCA
>CALMRL010000338.1:23252-33424 GCA_937873345.1 uncultured Beijerinckiaceae bacterium
CTTCGGCTCTCCGCTGAAGCAGATGCAGGACATGCGCGCCTTCCCGGACAAGATGATCCTGATGACGGAGGTGTGCCAAGCCAACGACGCGACGACTGCAACGGAGGTGGCATCGATGGCCGGTGACGATTGCGTGGCGACGATCCGCAACGGCGCCAGCGCCGTCGTCCTCTGGAATCTCTGCACGGATGCCGCGGGAGGGCCAAGCCCTTCAACCGTGTGTCGTGGGGCGGTCTACATCGCCACCGATGGATCAGGCCAGGTCACCCGCAATGCCGGCTTCTACATGCTGACGCACATCGGTCGTTTCGTGCGGCAGGGAGCAAAGCGCTGCGCGAGCACGACCTTCGCGTCCGGATCGGGCGAAGCGGATCTGCAGACCGTCGCGTTCGCGAATCCCGACGGCAGCAGCGTATTGTTCGTCTTCAACAATGGGCCGGACGAGACGAAGGTCGCGATCGCTGATGCATCGAGGCAGGTCCGAACCACAACAAGGCTGCAGGCCGGCGAGATGCAGACGGTCGTATGGGGCTGAGCGAAGCCGCGAACGCGACCGAACAGCGCGTGCGGCGGGTCAGATGCGGAACCTATCGTGCCGAATCGATGCAGATTGGCCAGATATCATATCTAAAGCTTGAAGTCTGCGTCGGGACAGCATTGCGAGTATCGTCAGCGACGGCAAGATCGCAGCGATAAGTCCAGAAGCAAAACCTGCATAGAAGCTGTTCATGGCTCAACCCTCCCCTCACCTGTGACATCGATCGTCCAGGATATCGAGTGGGTCTTTCGACAGGCACGAGGGATGGGTACGTTGGCTTGGTGATCCGGTGTGCTTGCCCGGGGTGAGATCAATCCTCGCGCCTGCGAATATCCCTGCCGCAGGACCTCCTGGACCGTCTTCAAAACGCCGTGGCCGCGACGAACGGCCGCGGGTTCGACACCGGCGCCCTCATCGACTTCGATATCAGCGAAAATGAGGCGGTGTTCATCCCGTTGCCGTTGAACGGCAGGATCTACAACGACGCCGATCAAAGTGAGAAGATTGCAACACTCGCCTGTCAGTGCCGGGCGGAAAGCTCAGTTTTCATGCTCTATCGACGCAGGCGATGCGCCAAGAGCGTACTGGCTACTCGCAAAAGCGCGTCGATGGCGGAATTCTTCAAACTCCGGGAAATCGCGCTGCGTCCTTGCAGATGACGGCCCCAATCGGCCCGATAGCCTCCACCGCCGGCCGGCATCGTTTCGATCAGCCGTTCTCTGGGCGACGAGGATCGGTTAGCAGCAAGTCTACGCGCTGGAGCCGCTGCGCTCACGCATTAACGGACCTCATCCGGAAAAACGGTACTTGATGCAGGCGGTCGTCAGGTGCCAGCGCATCGGCGCTGAACGGCGAGCGGTGCCCGCCGGGCCCTTCATGGCAGGCTGCGCCGTCACCTGCGCTGGCCGCGAATGCCAGCGCTGGAGCCGAGCATCTCTGGGTGGCACCAGAGCGCAGGTGCAGCAAAGGACCGTAGACGGCACGCGCGGCTGCGACTGGATGGTTGCACGATCGGAGCAGCAAGGCTTGCAAGACCTGCAACGTTCTTGAGCCAACTCCAAGAGCATCGTATTGCAAAGCGTGTCGACGGTTTTCCGATGATCCATTGCGGTATAGATATTTAGAGCATGAGACCAAATCTAGGATTCGGCCTCATGCTCTAGTGAAGAGCCTGCTCGAGTGTTTGCATCTGTTCACAATCTTGCAAGTGGTCTCCGGATGCGCCGACGTCTTTCTTCGGCCCCAGAAAAAATGGATAGTTCGATGGCCACCATGGGCCGGCGGCCCACCAGGTCCAGCCGATCCAGGGCGACCGGTTTGGATCGAGGACGGACATCACACTCTCGCCTTCGCGTCGGCAACTCGGATCGGTCGACCAGCCGAACTCGGCGAGGAACCCCTTGGCTTTGTTTTGCACCAGCCAGTTGGTCGCCGCCGTAAGCCGTGTCGCGCCCGCGTTGGGCGTGCACACCGGAGAGGCGCCGGAGCTGTTGCTATCGAGATACTGATGCATCTCGAAAGCGAAGTTGTCGAGCGGATCGCCGTGGTATCCGCTCCAGGCCGCGCCATTACCATTGGCAGCGGTCCACGAGTGAGCACCCGTGTAATCGGTGCCGGGAATCAAGATCAACTGCGTCGCCCCGCCGGCGCGGATCGCCGTCACCGCGGCATTGGCGCCGGCGCGCCATTGCAGCGCAGTTTGCCCGTGCGGCTCATTCATCAGGCCGAAGATCACGTTGGGAGAGCCGCGGAATGCTGTTACGGCACGGCGCCAGAAATCCGCGAATAGACGCGTCCCCTCTTCGTCCGCTCCGATGAGGCGGTTCGCTCCTGTTCGCGCGTCATAGATCGAGCCGTAATTGTGCGGGTCGAGGATGACGCGCATGCCATGGGAGGCCGCATCCGCGACGATCGTCCTGATCTGTGCAAGCTGATCGCTTGCCAACTCCGCGTCCGGCTTGGGATACAGCCGTGTCAGATCGAACGGCAAGCGAATGACACCGAACCCTTTGCTCGCGAAGTAGCTTATCTCGGAGCTGTTTGGGTAGGTATAATCAAAGTTCAGGCGCTTGCCGGGTCCTGGGTTCAGTTCGGCGCCCGAAAGATTGACACCATCCAGATTGCCGACGTTCGCCGCCGACGCGGGATGATCCATAGCGGCGAACGCAAGAGCGAACACGGCTAAAACGAGGAGAGGGTGAGCGAAGCGCATCTCGGCCTTGTAGCGAGACGTTCTGGCAACGTCGACCCGCGGCGCTCGGATCAGCCGTCCGCGCCCGGAGCCATATCGTGCGTTCTCAGATGCGCTGATCCGTTCCGACCTTCAAACGGGTCGGCACCGGCTTCATCACCGAGCTGAGCGCTCCGACGCAGAAACCGCCCTGGGCAGCGATATTCAGGACCAGCGTCCAGAGGCAGACCTGCCACAACGACGACTGCAAAGCCCACGATATGGCGAGAGCTGCGACAGCTAGCGGCGCGAGCAGAAGAAGGCGCAGGCTCCAACCGAGCCGCACGCCCAACAGCGCGAACACCAGCATGAGGAGGAGAAAGGGACCCGACATCGCAACCAGCTCTTGCCACTCCGGCGGGAGCGTGATGCGAAAAGCCTTAACATGTGTTAAACCGGCTTGGGAGTTGTCAAACAGTCAGATAGTTGTACCGCGCATGCAACAGCGCGCCGGCTCGGAGTGAAGGCGGTTTCGACGATGGATCGAGTTTCATGACGCGCGAGTTCACATTCGCTCTGGACATGAAGTGCCTGCTCAAGTCGTGGCCGGGCCGGAGCAGCCATCGGAAAACCGCCGGGGAATCAGGACCGAGTGGAACAGGATGCGATGCCGCAGGGCTTGGTGATCCTCGACGATGATCAGCTTCATCATCCCTGCCTTCAACGCAGAAGCCACGATCTTGCGGACGCTCACCAGCCTGCGCGCACAAGCCGACGTCTCGTGGCAAGCGATTGTTGTCAATGACGGGTCGAGCGATCGCACGTCGGAGATCGTGCGGCGATGTGCTGAGAGCGACGCTCGCATCAAACTGATCGAGCAGGAAAACAACGGCGCCTCGCACGCCCGTAACGTGGGTCTGCGATCCGCCGACGGCGAATACGTCACCTTTCTCGATGCCGACGATACGGTCGAGCCGGCCTATGCCGAGCGCATGACGGCACGGCTCCAGCGTCACGCCAGCGCAGGAGCCGTCTGCTGCGGTAGCATTCGTCGAAGTCGGACGGGCAACGAGATCAATCGGGTGATAGCCCGCGATCCGGCGGCGGCCTGCGAAGCGACGGCGCCGGCTCCGATACATGCCTTGCTAGTGAGAAGGTCGCGGCTGTTGGAGCTCGGCGGCTTCGACGAAGGGCTGAGAGCCTACGAGGACTGGGATCTTTGGGTGAGGATGGTCCTGGCCGGCGTCGTCATCGTCGTGGAGCCGCGCATCCTGGCCACCTACTGGTGCACACCCGGTTCCTTGTCGCGCGATTGCGAGACTATGATCCGCGACCATGCGATTGTGTCGGCGCGCGTCAAGACCTTGACCGAGGTCGAAGGAACGCTGCCGCGCGAACCGGATCGGCAGATTTCTGCAATCCTATGGAACGGCGGTATCGCGATCGGTGCCGGTCAGAGCTGGGCGCCGCTGGTCGCGAGCACGCCGAAGCTATCCAGCCCCTGGATCATCGCCGCGATGCATGGCCCCTTGATCGACGGCCTGTGCATCGGTGCCGAACGCTCGCGACGCGACCTTTCCGAACGTTGGCCGCAGATTGCCCAACCGTTGGCTGAATTTCTTGAGGCGGTCGAAGCGCAAGCTGGACTGAAGGGCTTGGCCTATCAGCTCACGAAGATGGTCGAGCGCGAGGTGATCCGTGCCGCGAGCCTTGCAAGGCCGCAGGCGTTCGGCCGGACTATGGCCGTACCCTTCGCCTCGGCGCTGCTGTCCGGTGTCGCGATTTCCGCACAGTGCGACTCCGTCATCTTTAAGCTCGGCCGCCGTTTGCTGGAAGCGCCGAGCTTTGCCAGTCTCGATCGTGCCGAAGTCCGGTCCCTCCTGCAGCACTTGGCGCTGCAGCATATCCTCAAATCCGCGGCCGGGCGTCTGAAGGCGCCCACTCGCGTTCTGGAGCCGGTCGACCGCCTGCTGCGGCCCGTGGCCCGACGGCTAAAGCCGATGCTGCGAAAACGAGACGCAGCAGCGAGCCAAGCTGTGCAGCAGGGCGAGGATAGCCCGCTGCTGACACCGCCATCGAACCGAGGCCGCGAGATCATCCTCGCCGAATCGGCGGCGACCCGGCTTCGCCTGAGTCGCTTGACGAGTATCGCGGGTGAGCAGCGCGCGGCCGAGCCTTACGGCAAGGATTACGCAGGCAACTTCGAGGCCTGGGACGCCTTCTTCGCGCAACCCGATCCTTGGGAATACGACAAGCCCTACGAACAGATCAAATACGATCGCACCCTTGCCATGGTGCCCGAGCAGCCGATCGCCAGGGCGCTGGAGTTGGCCTGCGCAGAGGGACGCTTCACCGAACGTCTCGCCACACGCGCTGGGCACATCCGTGCCGTCGACATTTCGAGTCTCGCCCTGGACCGCGCGGCCGAACGCTGCGTCCGCTTCCAGAACATCGAGTACGCCGTCCAGGACTTCTTCCACGACGACCTCGGATCGGACTGGGACCTGATCACCTGCTGCGAAGTGCTCTACTACATGACCGATACGGAGCAGCTCGAGCGCTTCGCCCGCCGCGTACATGCGGCGCTGGCGCCGCACGGTTGGTTCATTCAAACCCATGCCTTCATCGTCAACGAGGATCCGAGCCGGTCCGGCTTCGACTGGGGAGGTCCGTTCGGCGCCGAGGTCATCGCCAAGACGTTCGAAGCGACCGCGGGACTGCGCCGCACGCGCACCCTGCGCACCGACCTTTATCGCATCGACCTTTTCCAGCGCCTTGGCGCCGACGAAGCGGCCAGCGCGCCTGTCGAGGACGAGGTGCCGCTCGGGTCCGACCTCGAAGCGCGTGTTGCACGCAACGTCATCTGGAACGGCCCGGTGAAGCGTCGCGACGACCTTTGGGATCGACGCGCCTTCGAGATCCCTGTGCTGATGTATCACCGGATCGCCGACGACGGGCCGCCGGAACTTGCGCCGTACCGGGTCAGCCCCGCAGACTTCGAGCGCCAGCTCCTGTTCATGCGCCGCCGAGGCTTCCGTTCGGTGTCGATCTCAGAATGGCGCGCCGGCCGGCGCGCGGGGTCGCTTGGTGGCCGGCCGCTCCTCCTGACCTTCGATGACGCCTACGTCGATTTCCGCGAGAATGCCTGGCCGCTCCTCAAGCGCTACGATTTCACGGCGCATGTTTTCGTTCCGACGGACAAGGTCGGCGGCGCCGCGGACTGGGACCGCCACTACAGCGAGCCGGCACCAATCATGTCCTGGGACGATATCGCCGGGCTCGCGATGGAGGGCGTCACCTTCGGAAGTCATCTGGCTTCGCATCCTTGGGCTCCATGTCTGCCCTCCGAGGACCTTTTGCGCGAGGCCGTGCGCTCGCGGGTGGCGCTGGAAACGGTGCTTGGTCATGAGATCACCTCGGTCGCGCCTCCATTCGGCGCGACCAACGCTCGCGTCGATGCCGTGCTGCACCTTGCGGGATACAAAGAATCCTTCCGCGATCGTGGCGGACCCGCCCAGGTCTGGGGCTTGGGCCTGGCCACCCCTCGCATCGAGGTTTGGGGGGGCGAAAGCCTCGCCGACTTCGCGGACAGCCTCGGCATGGATATCGAGCCAGCGAGTGAGCGGGATACGCCGCCCCGACTCACCGCCGCGGCAGTGCCATGAGCTTCGCCGGCCTTCTTCGCCGCGAGACATGGACGGACACGCGGCTCGTCTCACGCGTGATCGTCAGCCACCTGCGGCGACAAGGCTGGCGCTTGTCGGCACTCGTCGGTCTCGGCCTGCTGGTATCGCTGGCGGAAGGCTTGAGCGTCGGCCTCGTCGTCGGTCTGATCTATCAGTTCTTCGGCAGTGCGACGGACGCAGGCGAACACGGCGGAACGGCAGCGACGGTCGTTGAGTCCGTCGCGCGAGCGGGTCCGCTCGTGCTCGTCGCCATGATCATGCTGTTCTTCGTCGCGAAGACGATGCTGTCCTCCCTCTACAGCATCGTCGAGGGCAAGCTCTCCGCAGCCGTCGCGGACGACGTTCGCACCGCGCTGTACCAGCGCTTCGTCGGCGCCTCTTACGCATACATCGCCGATCGTGGAACCGGCGCGCTGCTGAACATCCTGGAATGGGAGTCGCAATCGGTCCCCGACGCGATCGGGCAGGTCGCCAGCATCATCATGGATTTGTGCGCGATCGCGATCTACGCCGCCCTTGTGCTGACGATCTCCTGGCAGGTCGCCGGTATCGCCGCGCTGCTCGGGACCCTGCTGCTGCCGCTGGGCATGATCTCGAGTGCCGGCATCTTCAAGAAAAGCGAACGGCTCCGGCAAAGCTACCAGGATCTTACCGACATCACCGTGTCGACCATCGAAGCGCTGCGCACGCTGAAGCTGTTCGGCGCCGAGAATGCGGCTGCCGTCCGCCAGCGCTCGGCCTCGATGGGCGTGGCGCACAGCTCCATCATGATCGCCAAGCTGCAGGCTTACAGATCGCCGCTTCGCAAGCTCGGGCTCCTCCTGCTGGCGGTGATCTTCCTGCTTGTCGTCCGCGAACGGGCTCTGCCCCGCGAGTCGACCCTGGCCGTCGTCGCCATCGTCTACAGTTTGCGGCCCCACATCGCCGCGATCGAGCAGCAGATGATGAACCTGTCGCGCAACGCAGCGGCGCTGCGCAACACCCTGAGTGCTCTTGCCCTCGAAGATGAAGTCGCGGCAAATTCCGCCTCCGTCCCATTCCACGGCCAGTTCGATCAGATCCGCTTCGAAGACGTCTCCTTTTCGCATCCAGGCGCTGTAGAGCCCTCTCTCGCGCAGATCGACCTGACGCTGCGTCAGGGCGCCTTCATCGCGGTGACGGGGCCGAGCGGCGGGGGCAAGACGACCCTGATCAATCTCCTCGGCCGTCTCTACGAGCCGACCTCCGGCCGGTTGTTGGTCGACGATCGTTGGCTGCGCGACATCCCGCATGCGGACTGGTTACGCACCGTAGCCTTCGCCGGGCAGGATGTGGAGCTTCTGACGGGAACGATCCTCGACAACATGCGTCTCGGCAATCCGGCACTCTGCGTAGCCGACGCCTGGGAGGCGTTGACGATCGCGCAGGCTGCCAGCTTCGTGCGAGCTATAGAGCTCGGGATCGATGCTCGCGTCGGCGATCGCGGGACGAAGCTTTCGGGTGGTCAGCGGCAGCGCCTCGTCCTAGCTCGCGCGCTGGCACGACGTCCGCAACTCCTGGTGCTGGACGAAGCCACCAACGCGGTGGACCCGGAGATGGAGCAGGACATCTACCGGGAGATCCGTCGCGCGAGACCGCACTTGACGATCCTGACGATCACGCACCGGGGAGACACGTCGCTCGCCGACACGACGGTCGTGATCGATCGTGGGCGCGTCAATAGGGTCATCATGGGCGAGAACACCAAGCGGGCGTGGGCGTCGTGAGCTCGATCGGACCAATGGTGCCGCGTGTCAGCGTCGTTATCATCTTTCTTAATCCGGGCGCCTTTCTCGAGGAAGCGGTTGGCAGCGTGGTGCATCAAACATTCACCGACTGGGAGCTCATCCTGGTCGACGATGGGTCAACGGACGAGAGTTCACGCTTCGCTGCGGATACGGCGATGCGATCCGACGGCCGAGTGCGCTATCTCGAGCACTCCGGTCATGCCAATCTCGGCACCAGCGTATCGCGCAATGTCGGCATGGATGCCGCACGGGGAGAGTACCTGCTCTATCTCGACGCGGACGACGTCCTGTTCGTCGATGCGCTCGATAGTCTCCACACGCTGGCCGAGTCGGAACGCGGTATCGACGCGGTGTTCGGCTCGACCGTCTGGTGGAATTGGGCACCGGAGTTCGCCGACAGGGACGATTGGCTGCAAAGCTACGGCCGTTGGATCGGGCGCTTCGATCCGCCGACGCTGCTGACCGCGATGGTCGCCGACGAATCATTGCACCCGGCAAACTGCAGCACTCTGCTTCGGCGCCGGGCGCTGCTCGAGTTCGGTGGATTCGAGGTGGACTTTCGCGGCATGTACGAAGACACGGTGTTGTTGGCCAAGCTCATGCTCAGCCATTCCGTCCTGGTCACCGCGCGAACGTTCTCCGCCTACCGCATGCATCCTGCCTCGCAATGCCACCGCGCGGCCGCAGACGGCACGTATCATCGAGTCGAGCCCAACGAGGCAAGAGGCCGCTATCTCCGCTGGTTGAAACGCTACAATCGTGCAGTTGGAAAGTCGAACCGGCACCTGAGCTTCGTGCTCGAGCGCGAACTTTGGGCCTATGATCAGCCCCTTCTGTTTCGTATCGCCAACAGCCGGAAACTGCAGCGTCTGCTTCGGCGCCTGCAACGACGATCTCGCGCCAATCCGGCCGTATCGGCTTCGACCGATCCGGAGCAGCCGGCCGTCGCACGAAGCGCCTTGGCAAAAGCGCTCGAAGCGCAAGGCCGCAGCCACGAGGCCGAGGTTGTCCGCCAGCGTGCGGCCCGTGCGGCGAACGCTGCGATTGTTCCATTGTGAGGACCTGGGCGTGCGCTCTGCGCCTCGCGGAACCTTCGCCCAAGCATCCCTTATACCAGCGGCCCTCATGATTGACCCATGTGGGCCCATTCGCGCATGGCGATAGAGGTGATGGTGGCAGGCTGTTTAACGAGCTTGGTCCAAGCCTCGCAGGCGGCGTCGATGATCGCCTCGTAGGTCTCGAAGACGCGGTTCGACAGCCAGTTCGCCCGCAGGACTTGCCAGATGTTCTCGACCGGGTTCAACTCGGGCGAGCGTGGCGGCAGGAACACCAGGCTGAGGTTCTTGGGCACCACGAGGCCGCCCGTGGTGTGCTAAGGTTTGTTGGGATTCATCGCGTAGCGATCACAGCTGCGGCGAGGCTGATGATCGCGGCGAAGCTTCTGTCGGTTTTGTCGGCTCGCATGGCGATGCGCTTGAACTCCTTCAGCTTGCAGAAGAAGTTCTCGATCAGATGGCGCCACTTGTACATCTCGGCATCGATGATGAGGGGTGCAGCACGGCGGGGGTGCTGGGAGATGACCGCCTTGGCGCCCCGTTGGTTGAGGTCGGCAAGAACAGCATCGCTGTTGAAGGCCTTATCGGCGATCAGCGCGCCGAAGCTTACACCTTCGATGAGGTCTGCGACGCCGATCGTGTCGAAGCGCTGGCCGGGCAGCAGGACAAAGCGCACGAGGTTGCCGAGCGCATCCGTCAGGGCCAGGATTTTCGTTGTCATGCCGCCTTTAGAGCGACCAATGGCCTGGCGCGAAGTCCCCCTTTTGCGCCCTGGCCGTGCCGGTGAACCTTGACGATGGTCGCGTCCACCATCGCGTAGTCCATGTCGGACTCCTCCGAGACGGCCTCAAACAGGCGTGCGAAGATGTCGGCCTTCGTCCAATCGCGGAAGCGCGTGTAGATGTTTAGTCCCGGCATTTGGTGGGTCGGATCGACCGTGAACCGATCCGGTTCGGC
>CALMRL010000339.1 GCA_937873345.1 uncultured Beijerinckiaceae bacterium
CTGCTACCTCACGGGATCGCTCGCCGGCCCGCCGATGACGCGCGCTTACGCCAACGTCGAGGAGATCCTTGCCGAGTTGCCGGCGGCCCTCGGCAAGGGCGCGGTGACGAGCGGGAGCGAGGCGCGTTCGCACGAGGGCACAACCTACGAGGCCTCCTGCTACACCGACCCGCTCGGCATCGAGCACCTGACGGGGTCTCTCGCCGACGCGGTGCGCTTCTTCGGTCGCTGGGTCGAGGCGGCGCAGCTGCGCTTCACCACCAAGTTCGCGGCAGTGGAGCCGCTGCTGGGCCTCGATCACGGCGGGCGCGTGAGGGTGCGCGTCTCGCTGACGATCCCTCCCCTGATGCGCTTCGAGGGCGGCACCTCGCCCTTGCCCGACCGCATCGCCGCCCTCGGCCGGCTCGCCCGTGCGGGCTACCGCATCGGGTTGACGGTGGCGCCGATCCAGCCGGTCGAGGGTTGGGAGGCGGCCTATGCGACGCTGTTCGCCGACATCGCCGACGCGCTGAAGAGCGCGCCCGATCCCGACCTCACGGCCGAGTTCATCACCCATCGCTTCACCCCGAAATCGAAGGGCGTCCTGCAGGGCTGGTATCCCGGCTCGACGCTCGACATGGACGAGGGCGGGCGCTCGCGCAAGCTGACGAAGTTCGGCTCGGTCAAGCACGTCTATCCCGCCCCCCTGATGAAGGCGATGCGTGCCGGGCTGACGGCCTCGCTCGCCGCGGCCCTGCCGGGCGCCAGGGTGCTGTACTGGACGTGATGGGCGTTTCGCGTCCGCGATTGCGATCGGGAGGCGAAGCAAACCGGGGGCGGCAGGGCGATGCCTTGCGAGATCGCATCCCTCGGCGTCTGGACTGCTCCGTCGGCGCTCGCGACGATGGCGGCATGATCCGTTCTTGAAATGTTCCTTCATCGATGCCACCTTCGATGCAAGACGATAGATGGCGAGGGCTGAACGGGATGCTGACGCAGCGGGCGGGATCGACGGGGAAGTTGGAGAGGGCGGTGGCACGCTACGAGGCCAAGCTCGCCCGCGCCGGCAACCCGACGCAGCGCCAATACGCGTCGAGCATGCTGCGGATGGCGAAGAACGCTCTCGCCGAAGCCCAAACGAATGGCGGCCGCACCGAGCGACCCGACGACCCAAGGAACGATCCGAGAGTGGTGACGCTGCATCCCGGAG
>CALMRL010000340.1 GCA_937873345.1 uncultured Beijerinckiaceae bacterium
CAAGAGCGATGGGGAATCCGGTCCCCCCACCCGTCACCACGGCGCCCGTCGCCAAACCGGTGACTACCGCGCCGGTGACCACCTCGCCCGTCACCACCCCGGTAGCCACCGCGCCCGTTACAACCACGCCCGTCACCGCACCGGTGGCGACCGCACCCATGACCACGGCGCCCGTCACCATTCCGGTGGTCACCGCGCCCGTGACCACGCCGGTGATCACCACGCCGATTGCCACCGCACCCGTCACCGCGCCGGTGACCACCACGCCCGTGACCACGCCGGTGGTCACCGCGCCTATCACCACGCCGATTGCCACCGCACCCGTCACCGCGCCAGTGGTGATCGCGCCTGACACAGCGCCGGTGCCCACCGCGCCCGTCACTACCCCGGGGGCAACCGCGCCCGTCACCGCGCCGGTCGACACCGCACCTGTCACCGCGCCAGTGGAGAACGCGCCTGTCACCGCGCCGGTGACCACCGCGCCCGTCACAACCCCGGGGGCAACCGCGCCCGTCACCGCGCCGGTCGACACCGCACCTGTCACCGCGCCGGTCGTCACCACGCCGGTGACCACCGCCCCCGTCACCGCGCCGGTTGTCACCACACCCGTCACCGCGCCAGTGGTGACCGCGCCTGTCACCACGCCGGTGGTCACCGCACCCGTCACTACCCCGGTGGCAACCGCACCCGTCACCGCGCCGGTGACCACCGCGCCCGTCACCACCCCGGTCGCGACCAAGCCCGTCACCACGCCCGTGACAACCACCGCTCCCGCCAGCAGTACCACGACCACCGCGACGCAGACCGGCGGCCTCTCGATCTCGACGCTCGGCGGAACATTGACGATCGGAAGTCAAGGCATCTCGCTGACGACGTCGACCACCGCGACGAAGAGCGACCCGGTTAGCATCTCGATCACGGCGAGCTCCGGCTCGACGGTCTCCGCCGGTCCGGTCGTCGGCACGACGTCCTCGGGTCCGGCACCGACCACCGCAACAACAACGAAGCCGACCTCCGCCACGAACACGACAGCCACAACGAGCAGAGGCGTCGACAATGGCAAAGGCAACGACTTCACGAACTCAGGGCACGGCAACGGCAAGTAGCAACGGACAAACGCTGTGCGCCTGCGAACCTCGTCATCGGGCACCCTGCTGTTTGGTGCCGCCTGGATCGTTCCCTCGATCTTCGTGGCCCTGGTCGGGCTTGCGTCTCCCGCCGCACTGGTCCGCCTGCAGGACCAGCTGTTCGACAACTACCAGCGCCTGTCGCCGGGACGTTACGATGCCGCCGCCGCGCCGGTCCGCATCGTCGACATCGACGACGTGTCGCTGGCGTCCATCGGCCAGTGGCCCTGGCCGCGCACCACGATCGCCCGCCTAGTCGATAATCTCGGCACGGCGGGTGCGGCCGCGAGCGCCTTCGACATGGTCTTCGCCGAGGCCGATCGCACCAGCCCCGAGGCCTTCCTCGCCGGCCTAGCCGACGAGGAGCGTCGCAGCGCCGTCGCCGCGGCACTGGGCGGCATGCCCGGCAACGACGCGGTGCTGGCCAAGGCTCTCGCCGGCGGCAACGTCGTCCTCGGCGCGGTGCTCACCGATGCCGCGCACGCAACGGCCGCCCTCCCCGCCGCAGGCGGGGGCATGGCCTACGTGGGCGAGGACCCGGCCCGCTTCGCGACCGGCTTCGCCGGCACCGTGGCGCCACTGCCTGTGCTGCGGGAGGGCGCGGCGGGGATCGGCGCGCTGAACTGGCTGCCCGACGGTGACCAGACGGTGCGCCGTGTGCCGTTGCTGCTGCGCGCCGCGGGCCGGCTCGTGCCAAGCCTCTCCCTCGAAAGCCTGCGCATCGCGCAGGGAGCGTCGACCTTCGTCGTCCGTGCCTCGGCGGTCGGCATCGAGACGGTGCGCGTCGGCGAGATCGACGCCGACACCGGCTGGTCCGGTGATATCCGTCCGCATTTCACCCCGCATCGGAAGGACCGCTTTCTGTCCGCCACCGCCGTGCTGGAGGGGCGCTTCGATCCGGCGCTCGTGCGCGACCGCATCGTGATCATCGGCTCCAGCTCTGCAGGTCTCGCCGATATTCGCGCGACGCCGCTTGACCCCGCGATGCCGGGCGTCGAGATCCAGGCGCAGGCCGTGGAGACCATTCTCGCGCGGAGCCAGTTGGTGCGCCCGCCCTGGGTTGGGCTGGAGGGCGCTGTAGGCGCGCTGCTGGCTCTCGCGCTGGCGTCCACGCTGCCGCGCCTGCCTGCCCTCGCCGGCTTCGCTGCCGTCCTCGCGGCGATCGGCGCCGTCGCGGCGGCGAGTTGGGTCGCCTTCGCCCATCAGCGCCTCGTCGATCCGCTGGTGCCCGGCACGATGGTCGCCGCCGCCTATATCGGCGCCACCGCGGCGCTGTTCCAGGCGGAGCAGCGCGGGCGCCGCTTCGTGCAGGCCGCCTTCGGGCGCTTCGTGTCGCCCGCGGTGGTGTCGCGCCTCGCCGCCAACCCGTCCGCGCTCACGCTCGGCGGCGAGCAGCGCGACTTGACCGTGATGTTCACCGACGTCCGTGGCTTCTCCGCCATCGCCGAACGGATGGCGCCGCGCGAGCTGACCGTCTTCATGAACCGTTACCTGTCGCCGATGACCGCGATCGTGCTCGACCGCCAGGGGACGCTCGACAAGTACATCGGCGACGCGATCATGGCGTTCTGGAACGCCCCGCTTCCCGATCCCGACCATGCCAGGGATGCGGCGCGCGCGGCCCTGGCGATGATCGCCGCACTTCCGGCCTTGAGCGGCGCCGGGCATCCGGCCCTGCGCATCGGTATCGGCATCGCCACCGGACCATGCGTCGTCGGCAACTTTGGCTCGTCGCTGCGCTTCGATTATTCCGCGATCGGCGACGACGTGAACCTCGCCTCGCGCCTCGAAAGCCTGTCGAAGCTGTACGGCGTCGACATCCTCGCCAGCGAAGCGACGGTCGTGGCCGCGCCCGATTTCGCCTGGCTGGAGGTGGACGAGGTGATCGTTCTCGGCCGCTCCACGCCGACGCGCCTGTTCGCGCTCGTCGGTGACGAGGTCGCGGCCCTCGACGAGGCCTTCCTCGCGCTGCGCGAAGCCCATGCCGGCCTGCGATGCCTTTATCGCGCCGGGCGGTTCGCCGAGGCCGAGGCGGCCTGCACGGCGCTGGGATCACGGGCCCCAGCCCAACTCGCGCCATTCTACGGCATGCTCGCCGCACGCTGCCTTCATCTCGAAGCGGAGCCGCCCCCCGACTGGGACGGCATCACGCGAATGGAGCGGAAATGACCGGCCGCGGCGCCTCGACTGCGCTCCAGCCCTCGATCAGAGGCAGCGCTTGCGCCAGCGGCGTTGGGCGGCCGTAGAGATAGCCCTGGCCGTAGTCGCAGCCGAGCATCTGCAGCAGCGCGTGCTGCTCGGCGAGTTCGACGCCCTCGCCGACCACCGCGATCTCCAGCGAGGCGGCGAGCATCAGGGTGGAGGCGACGATCGAGCGGGTGGTCGCGCAGTCCGCCATGCCCTGCACGAAGGTCTTGTCGATCTTCAGCGTGTCGATCGGCAAGGTGCGGATATAGTTCAGCGTCGAGTAACCCGTGCCGAAGTCGTCGACGGCGATGCGGAAGCCCAGCGCGCGCGCTTCCTCGAGAGCGTCCGCCGCTTCGCTCGGATTGCGGACCAGCACCGTCTCCGTCAGCTCGAGGGTGAGCGCGTCGGGACTGCCACCGGCGTCCGTCACCTGCCGGGCGAGCTCGCGGACGAACGTCGGCGCCATCAGGTCATGCCCGGAGATGTTCACGGAGACGCGGAGATCGGCGACGTGGCCTCCCCGGCGCTCGGCCCGGGCGCGCATCGCCGGCATGTCGGCGATCACCCGCGCGAGGCAGGCGCGGGTCAAGGCATCGCTCGACCCGCTGGCTTCCGCGACCGGCACGAAGCTCGCCGGAGGTATCAGCCCGCGCGTGGGGTGCAACCAGCGGGCGAGCGCCTCGAAGCCCGTGAGTCGGTCGTCGACGAGGCTGACGATCGGCTGGTAGTGCACATGGATCTGCCCATCCGCGATGGCATGGGCGAACTCTTCCTCGAGGCGCAGCTCCGCGTAGGCGGCCGAGCGTAGAGCCTGCGCGCTCCGCGGCAGCGGAACGGCCGCGGCCACGCCGAGCAGGCTTCGATAACGGTCGAGGACCGTGCCGAGGACGAGGCGCAGGACGGGGTCGGCCCCGGCCAACCGCTTTTCCAGGCTTTCGGCAGTGATCGGCATCAGCAGGCAGGCGTCGCGGGCGCGGACGCTGGCGGTTCGCGGCGCCTGGTCGATCAGCGCCATCTCGCCGACGATTTCTCCCCGGCCGAGAACGGCCAGCAGGCGCTCGCCGGCGGCACCGTGCGCCAGCACCTCCACGCAACCGCTCTCGATGAGATAGGCGCAGGTCGGAGCGTCGCCCTGTCGGACGAGGTAGGAACCAGGGTCCAGACGGATCATGCCACGACCTTTCGCAGCGTAAGCTACGGGACGTGCCTTTAGCGTGGGATAAGAAACAGCGTTGCGAAACCGTAAGCGCGCAACATGGTCCAAGTCATTGCCGCGCCAGCGTCCGCCCGTCGGCCGCCTCGCGCAGGGCGGCGACGCGGCCCTCCATCGCGTTGCGCACGCATTCCTCGACCGCGACGCCGGGATGGGCGCTGTGGTGGGCCGCCCAACCGCACTCGCCGCGCCGCCTGACGAAGAGCTGCTGGCCGGCGACGACGCGGTGGCGGGCTTCGCCTTCGGCGACGGCGAGGGCGCGGTCGTAGAGCGCGGCGATCTCGCGGTCCATCGCCTTGAACTCGGGGGATGCGCAGATCGTGCGTTCGACCGGCGTCGACGCCTTGCCGCAGGCGATCGGCGGCGAAGCGGCGAGCGCGCCGCCGGTGGAGACCAGGAAAGCGAGGGCGGGGAGCGAGCGGAAGAGCATGGCGGGATCGTGCTTCGCGAGGGATCGGAAGGGTTCGTACACGGAATGTTCGCACGCTAGCCCTCGATCCTTTCCAATCCGGAACCATCGGCATGCCGCCGCCCGACGGACGCCCGCGCCGCGCTTTAGATGCGTTCCAGTCTCGGCCGACGATCCATCGAACCGCCTTGTCCTCCGCTCACGGCTCGTCACATGACACCCGCATGTCGACATTTTTCGCGAGACTGCAGCATCGCCCCCACTTCCTTCGCGCGACCGCCGCTCCGTTATGCCTTGGCTGCCTCGCCCTGCTGCTGGTGATGCCGGCGCGTGCCGAGCCGCCGGGAAATGCGCGAGTTCCGGCTGCAAACTCGCAGGCCGCCGTCGCTATCCCGCCTGCCGAGTCCAAGCCTTCCGAGCCGGAGCCTACCAAGTCCAAGCCATTCGATGCCAAATCGATCGCTGCGAAGGCTCTCGATCCCTCTGCCGGCCTGCACGAGTTCTCACCCTGGTCGATGTTCCTTTCCGCCGACATCGTGGTGAAGGTGGTGATGTCGCTGCTGGCGCTGGCCTCGCTCGTCTCGTGGACCGTGCTGGTCGCCAAGAGCGCCGAGCGGATGGGAGCCGGACGGGCCTTGCGCGCCGCCTTGAAGCGCGCCGCCGGCGCGCGCTCGCTTCGTGAGGCGCAGGACGCGGCGTCGACCGCCGCGGAGGGACGCAGCGTCTTCG
>CALMRL010000341.1 GCA_937873345.1 uncultured Beijerinckiaceae bacterium
CGCGGGTGGGGGATGGCTGCCTGCCGTCACGTCTAGGGGCAGCGACACCGCAGGAGAGGTAGGCGCGATGACGATGTACCAAGCCCGATTGCCAGCCGCGGTGCAGCGACAGGTGACGCCCGAGCTCGTCGACGCCGCCGTCGCCAATCTCCTAGTGGGTGCCGACCACCTTTTCGATGCGTCACGCGAGTACGACCTGCTGCTGCCGTCGGGAGCCCGCCTGGCCCCGAAGGCGGTGTTCGGTCTTGCCCTCGGCAAGGTGATCGGGCGCCCCGCCAGGCCGGAGGACTTTGCCGCAGGGTGGGGCCAACCATGCTTCGAGATCCTGGAGGAGGCGGGATACCCGATCGTCGTGAAGGATGCGGCGCTTCCGATTGGGGACGCCGATGACGAAGGCGTCTGGGCGGAGGGATCGAAGAAGCTCGTCCGACACCTCCGCCGCGAGCGTGCCCCGGGACGCGCCGCGGCCAAGCGCAGGCACTTTTGCAAGGTGCACGGAATGCTGTTCTGCAAGCGCTGCGCGCTGGTGCCATCGCAAACCCTGGGCCCTCACGGCGACGCCTGCATCGAGGTGCATCACCGCGCCGTGGCGATCGCCGACATGGACAACACCTCGGCGACGCGGCTCGCCGACCTGCAGTGCCTGTGCGCCAACTGCCACCGCATCGTTCATCGCGAGGTGGCGGCGGACGGCCCTGCGCCGTTGGCGGAGTAGTCGCACCTCCTCCGTCGCGATCGCAACGCGGGCTACCCATCAAGCCACTCGGCAGATGGCGCACGCCTTGGCAGGGTACCGCTCGCCGCGGCGCGATGGGCCGACGACCAGAGAGTTAAGGGCGAGCGCAGACTGCCGCCGGAGCGATGGAGCATAGCCACGCCGGATGCACCTGCCTCATCCCCTGCTCGATCTGCGGCATGAAACAGCCCGTGGATATGGGAAAGACTTGCCCGCGGCCCGCGCATGGGGCCGGTGGTGTTGGGAGTGGGCGTGGTGCCGGTGGTCGCCGCCGCTGATGCAGCGGTGTCGTGTCGGTCACCGGAGGTCACCGTGCCATTCGATATCGAGGCCCACGATTGGGAGCACTTCATCCGCCTGCACCGCGCCGATGGCTGGTCGGTGTCGTTGCTCACCTTCATGTTCGACCACATGCCCGGCGGTCGCCTCGCCATCGAGGCGCAGCAGCGGCGCCTCGTTGAGATGGCGTACCGGCGCCTGCTGACGCGCATGGTGCGCTACCCCAATCGCCGTGGGGCCGTCGGCCGAGTGCCGGTACTGCTGGGCGCGCCCGACTTCCCCGTGGCGCGGCGACGGAAGGCGGCGCTCGGCGACGTGGTGATCAACGACGGCCAGCACGTGCAGGCGCTGCTGCTGTCGCCGCAGGAAAACCGCCTGCGTACGGACGAGTGCACCTTTATCGAGCGAGAGCAACGCCGCTTTGTCGAACACGGCGGCATCCGGCGCCTTCATGCCGTGCCGGTGCTGTACGACGACGCCCGCGTTCATGACTACTGCATGAAGGCGGTAGGGCGCGGCCTCGTCGATCCCGATGCCACCATCATCCTCCCGCGGTCGCTGTCGGAGCTTTGACGGGCGGGTGCCGTCGGCGCGGGCCGGCACCTACGATTGGAGAGATCGGCTACGCCGAGCGCTCTCGTGATCGCCATTTGCCCCGGCTGCGGCGCTGGCGAGACCGTCGAGGGCCATCCGCGCCGGGAAGGAGATAGGTTTACTATCTTTTCCCGCGCCCCTCGGCGGGTTCGTCAGGGCCACCGACGGCAGCTCCCGAGCTTAGCAATCGCGACGTGGGGCCGACCAGTCTCGAGGCGAGCGCGCCTACCGCAGCCGAGTGTGCCGTTGCCGCGTCGCTTCGCACGGCGGGGCGGCGTCACCGCCGTAGCGTTGTGCCATGGTTCGATCGCGCCGACCATTGCAGCTGCCATGTGC
>CALMRL010000342.1 GCA_937873345.1 uncultured Beijerinckiaceae bacterium
CCGGTAGGCCGCGCTGGCGGAAAGCGTCCGCGAGCGCGCGGGCGTGGGTGTCCCGCGGCAATCAAGGTGAGACTTCGCGTCAATCAGGGGCTCTTCCGCACTTTCGATGCACCCGGAGCGGGTCGTCGCACTCGCGACGTCGCTTCGGCTCTCATGCGGCCAGCATCCTGGCCCGGAGCAGGTCATAGCCGGCGCGGCCGTACATCGAGCGCTTGAGTGTCTTCAGCCGGTTGATGTGTCCTTCGACCGGGCTCGTGCTCCAGGGTTCGGCGATAGCGGCCGCAACAGCCGCCCTATCGCGCGCCACCCCCGTCGCCAGCCCGCTCAGCTCGCTCTCGTCGGCGGACGCGATCCAGGCGTCCAGCCTTGACGCATCGCCGCTCCGAACCAATGCGGCGAAGCTCCTCGTCAGGGTCGAGGCGGTCGCCAGCGCGGGTTCAGCCGCTGTCAGGCGCTCCACATACGAGCGCTCGGCCGCCGTCAGGTCGTCGCGCTCGCACCCGAGCAGCCAGGCGCACCGCCGCCGCGACGGCCGGGGCGCGGCGGGCGGCCTCGCAGCGGGTTCGGAGCTGTCGGTCGGGTCGGCGCTCCGAAGAGGGGCGGCCCAGCGGGCGAGAGTCGCGAAGCTGCCTTTGTAGCCATCGGCCACGATCTCCCGCCATAACTGCCTCGTGTTATGGCAGCCCTCGCGCCAGCGGCGGTCGAGGTAGGGGCGGAACGGATCCACGAGGCTCGCCACCGGTGGTCGGCGATGCTCGGGCTCGCCCCCGGCCGCCAGCCATCGCTCAACGGCACGCTGGCTCATGCCAACTTCACGGGCGATCCGGCGCGGGGGTATCCCGTCGACGTGCAGCCTGCTGATCGCGGCGTAACGCTCGGCCCGGGCTTGTCGGCGCTCGTTCCTCAGTTTGTCGATGCCCGGATGGCACACCGGCATCTTGTGCAGTCCCGGTCGCTCGGGCTTGCTCCGCTCGATGCCGCTCGCGGCGGACACGGCGCGGCGATGCCGGCCCACCGCGGCCCGGAGCGCGTCACCGAGGTTATGGAGCAGGTGCCAACGGTCTGCGACCTGCGTGGCCCGGGGAGCGCCGTCCCGCATGGCCCGGGCGAAGACGGTGGCGCGGTCGCGTGCGATGACCGCGACACTCGGATGCCGCTTCAGCCAGGCCGACACCGTGGCGGCCTCGCGGTCGGGCAGGAGATCCAGCACGCGTCCCTTCTCAAGATCGCACAGGATGGTGCCGTAAGTCTGGCCGCGCTTCCAAGCCCACTCGTCGATGCCAATCACGCGCGGCGCCTGCGGCGCCTCCCACCGGGCACTGCGGATCAGTCGCAGCAGCGT
>CALMRL010000343.1 GCA_937873345.1 uncultured Beijerinckiaceae bacterium
CGACTTGGCTGGCCACCTTGCGGCCGGAGACGAGCGCCGCCGCCGCCGCGAGGTCGGCCGCCGGCTCGCCGACGCGCAGGCCGCCGGCGACGGTGAGGTAGATGTCGTGTTGCCCGAGCCTGAGGCCGGCATGCGCTTCCAGCACGGCGACGATCATCGCGAGGCGGCTCGTGTCCCAGCCGACCACGGCGCGGCGCGGCGTGCCCAACGAGGTCGGCGCGACCAGCGCCTGCACCTCCACCAGCAGCGGCCGCGTCCCCTCCATGCCGGCGAAAACGGCGGCGCCGGGCGTCGGCTCGCGGCCCGACGACAGGAACAGGGCGGAGGGGTTCGACACCTCGGAGAGCCCGCCCCCGGTCATCTCGAAGACGCCGATCTCGTCGGTCGGGCCGAAGCGGTTCTTGATCGCGCGCAGGATGCGGAAGTCGCGTCCGCCCTCGCCCTCGAAGCCGAGCACGGCGTCGACCATGTGCTCGACCACCCTTGGCCCGGCGATCTGCCCGTCCTTGGTGACGTGGCCGACGAGGATCACCACCGAGCCGACCGTCTTGGCGAAGCGGATCAGCGCCTGCGCCGCGCCGCGCACCTGCGTCACCGTGCCGGGCGAGGCCTCGACCGCGTCGGTCCACATCGTCTGGATGGAGTCGATGATCACCAGCGCCGGGCGGCGGCCCTGCTTCAGCGTGGCCACGATGTCCTCGACGCCGGTCTCGGCCGCCAGCTCGACCGGGGCGCGGCTCAAGCCCAGCCGCGAGGCGCGCAGCCGCACCTGGTCCATCGCCTCCTCGCCGGAGATGTAGACGACGCGCTCCCCGCGCATCGCCAGGGCGGCGCAGGCCTGGATCAGCAGCGTCGACTTGCCGATGCCCGGCTCGCCGCCGAGCAGCAGCACCGAGCCGGCGACGAAGCCGCCGCCCGTCACCCGGTCGAACTCGGCGATGCCGGTGCCGAGCCGCGCCGGCGGCGCCTCGGCCGTGCCGAGCTCGCCGAGCGGGAAGACGCGGCCCTTGCCGGCGGCGCGGCTGTTGCCGGCGCCGATCCCGGTCGGTGCGCCGCCGTCCTCGATCATCGAGTTCCAGGCGCCGCACGCCTCGCAGCGGCCCTGCCAGCGCGGCGTGACGTTGCCGCACGACTGGCAGACGAAGGAGGTGCGCGGCTTAGCCACGGGGGCGGAGCATCGGGACGGGCATGCCCATAGCTAGAACAAAACGGGTCCGGCGGAAAGCGGGCAAAGAGCGGCGCCCTGCGCCAGGTCCATCGTCGTCAGCGGCAATCCGGCCGCGCGGAGGCAGTTGGCGACTGCCGTTTGCCGCAGTAGCTTGGGATCCATGCAAACGCACGCCGTCGTCCGCATCGCCCAGTCGATCGCAGAGGTCGATGCCGCGCAATGGGATCGCTGCGCCAACCCGGCCGGCTCGGACACTGCAGGCTCGGGCGAGCGCTTCAATCCCTTCGTCACCCACGCCTTCCTGTCGGCGCTGGAAACCTCGCGCTCGGTCGGCGGCCGCACCGGCTGGATGCCGACGCACGTGTTGGTCGACGACGCCTCGGGACGGCTGCAGGCCGCCGCGCCCTGCTACGTCAAGGCGCACTCGATGGGAGAGTACGTCTTCGATCACGCCTGGGCCGACGCCTACCACCGCGCCGGCTTGGACTACTATCCCAAGCTCCAGGTCTGCGTGCCCTTCACGCCCGCCACGGGGCGGCGCCTGCTCGTCGCGGCCGACGCCGAGCCCACCGCCCTGCCGACGCTGATCGCCGGGCTGAAGGCATGGCGCAAGAAGATCGAGGCCTCCTCCGTCCACGTCACCTTCCCGACCAGGGAGGAATGGACGGCGATGGGCGAGGCCGGCTTCCTCCTGCGCACCGGCCAGCAGTTCCACTTCATCAACCAGGGCTACGCCGACTTCGACGCCTTCCTGGAGACGCTGGCGTCGCGCAAGCGCAAGATGATCCGCCGCGAACGCCGCGACGCGCTGGCGAACGGCATCACCATCGAGGCGCTGACGGGCGACGCCATCGAGCCGAGGCACTGGAAGGCATTCTTCGAGTTCTACAGCGACACCGGCGCCCGCAAGTGGGGCCGGCCCTACCTCACCCGCGCCTTCTTCGAGACGGTCGGGCGCACGATGGCGGACCGCATCCTGCTGGTGATGGCCAAGCGCGACGAGCGCTACGTCGCGGGGGCCATCAACTTCATCGGCGACGAGGCGCTCTACGGCCGCAACTGGGGCTGCATCGAAGAGCATCCGTTCCTGCACTTCGAGGTCTGCTACTACCGGGCGATCGACTGGGCGATCGCGCACGGGCTAAAGCGGGTGGAGGCCGGCGCGCAGGGCGAGCACAAGCTGACCCGCGGCTACCTCGCCGTGCCGACCTATTCCGCCCACGAGATTCCCGACAAGCGCTTCGCTCGCGCCATCGACGACTACCTCTCCCGCGAGCGCGCGGCGATCGACGAGGCGATCGAGGAGTACGGCGAGCTGGCGCCCTTCAAAAAACCCGCGCCCTCGACTATCGAAGAGGCATGAGCGCGCTCGCTTCTCCCCCAGCCTACGACGACGGCAACATCTTCGCGAAGATCCTGCGCGGCGAGATCCCCTGCGCCAAGGTCTTCGAGGACGAGCGCACCCTGGCCTTCATGGACGTGATGCCGCAGGGCGAGGGACACACGCTGGTGATCCCCAAGGCTCGCGCCCGCACCCTGCTCGACATCGCGCCGGATGCGTTGGCCGGGTTGATCGTGCAGGTACAGCGCGTCGCCACCGCCGCCAAGGCGGCCTTCTCGGCGGACGGGCTCACGGTGTTCCAGTTCAGCGAGGCGGCGGGGGGGCAGACCGTGTTCCATCTGCACTTTCACGTGGTGCCGCGCTTCGATGGCGTGCCGCTACGCCCCCACGAAGGCGGCATGGCCGACGCCGCCGTGCTGAAGGATCACGCCGCCCGCATCGCCGCCGCGCTGCGGGGCTAGGCAGCGGGCCTTGCGGACGCCGGAGCGCGCCTGGGTGCGCCTGCCATCGGGCAAGCGCCTCGACCTGCTGCACCCCACCCCCTTCGACTGGGACGACGCAGACCTCGCGGTCGGCCTAGCGCGCACCTACCGCTGGGGCGGCCACTCCGCCTGGCCATTGCCGCTCTCGGTGGCGCAGCACTCGCTCGCCGTGCTGGCGATGCATCGCGAGGCGAGGGATGACGCGAAACGCGATCCATCCCACGAGCTGCGCGAGCTGCTGCACGACGCCGACGAGGGGTTGCTCGGCTTCGACTGCGTGTCGCCGCTGAAGCCGTTCCTCGGCGAGGGCTACCGCTCGCTCGCCGCCGAGCTGCAACGCGCCATCGCGCTGCGATACAGCCTGCGTCCCTTCGCGGCGGACAGCCTGCGGGCGCACAAGCGCGCCGACCGCGTCGCGGCCGCCTCCGAGGCGGTGCACATCGTCGGCTGGACGCGAGAGGAAGTGCGCGGCACCCTGCGCATCGCCTACGAGCCGCTGGCCGAAGACCCACTCGCCCGCGTGTACGGTGGCGCGGCGTGGGAGCCGTGGGCACCCAATCTCGCCGCCGAACGCTTCCTCGCCGAGCTGCGGGCGCTGGCTCCGGCTTGAAGGCTGCGGCTTGAAAGCGGGCCGGCGCCGTGGGACACCCTGCCCGCATCGCGAGGCCCCCGTGACCACCATCCACGTCTGCCCCCTGTCGAAGATCGCCGAGACCGTGCGCGCCACCGGGGCGCGGACGATGGTGACGCTCATCAACGAGGGGACGGAGGTGGTCCGCCCGACGGAGATCGCAGACGAGCGCCACCTCTTCGTCGCCATGTCGGACATCGTGCTGGAGGTCGACGGCGAGATCCTGCCGGCCGATGGTCATGTCGCCGAAGTGATCGACTTCGTGCGTCACTGGGATCGCCGGGCGCCGATGGTGGTGCACTGCTACGCCGGCGTCAGCCGCTCGACGGCGGCCGCCTTCATCGCCGCCTGCCTCCTCGATGAGACGCGCGACGAGGGCGAGATCGCCCTCGCCATCCGCGCCCGTTCGCCGACCGCGACGCCGAACAGGCTGATGGTGGAGATCGCCGACCGGCTGCTCGGCCGCGGAGGACGGATGGTCGCGGCGATCACGGCGATCGGCCGGGGTCGCGACTGCTTCGAGGGCGTGCCCTTCGCGCTCGAGATCGGGGCGCCGGCCGCCTCCGACTCCACCGCTTGGGACGCCGCCTGAGATGCCGCCCCGCGCGCCCGCCGACCCGATGCGGGCGGAGATTGCCGCCCTGCCCTTCGAGGCGGCGATGCGCGAGCTGGAGGCGATCGTCGCGCGGCTCGAGCAGGGCCAGGTCGAACTGGAGGAGTCGATCGCGATCTACGAGCGCGGCGAGGCGCTGAAGTCGCACTGCGATGCGCTCTTGAAGAGCGCCGAGGTCAGGATCGAGAAGATCACCCTGTCGCGCGACGGCAAGCCGACGGGCGCGGTGCCGCTCGATGGCGAGGGCTGAAGACGAGAAAAGGCGCCGCTCCTCGCGACGCCTCCGATCCCGCCGAGCGGCATGGGCTCAGTCGCCCTTCGCCAGCCCCGTCTCCTTGCGCAGCTCGTCGATCTTCTTCGACGCGTCGGCCTTGCTGAGGCTCTCGTCGAAGGGCGTATCCGTCTGCTCCGACAGCGTCTTCAGGTAGGAGGCCTGGGCGCCGGTCATCGGCTCGCCGCCGGTGGTCCAGTTATCGGGGTCTTTCACCGTGTTCGAATTCGGCGCCGGATCGGTCTTCGGGTTGTGGTCGGTCTTGTCCTTGGTGGCCATGAGATGCTCCCTGCGTTCCGGCAATGTTCCTGCCGCGACAATGTCCGACGGACCGCGGGGTTGCCTCGCCGGCTGTGGATGGCTGCAGCAAATGGGTGGAGGCAGAGCAGGCCGCCGCCCCGCCTCTCCTCCCCTGTGCGGAACGCACGGGGGAGGGGG
>CALMRL010000344.1:0-1642 GCA_937873345.1 uncultured Beijerinckiaceae bacterium
TGATGTCGGACGAGCCGCCAAAGGCCTGCGCAAGCTGCGGGCTCCGGTGGAGCCTCTGATTTCGACGAGACTCGTCGTCCTCGCCATCCCTACGCTGAACGAGGCGACCTCGATCGCGCCGCTGATCGCCCGCGTGCCGCGCGACGCGGTACTCCGTATCCTCGTCGCCGACGGCGGCTCGACCGACGGCACGCAGTCCGCCGCCACAGCCGCCGGCGCCACCGTGATCGACGCCGGCCGGGGCTATGGCCGCGCTTGCCTGCTTGCGGCCGAGGCGGCGCCCGAAGGCGCGGTGATGGTCTACATGGACGGCGACGGCGCCGACGACCCTTCGCTGATCCCGACCCTGGTCGCGCCGATCCTCGCCGGCACCCACGACTTCGTCATCGGCTCGCGGGCGCGGGGCATCCGGGAGCCCGGCGCGATGGTCGGTGCGCTCACCGGCGTGCGCTACACCGACATGTGCGCCTTCCGCGCGATCGGCCGCGATGCGCTGCTGGACCTGCGGCTGCGCGAGATGACCTACGGCTGGAACCTCGAGATGCAGATGCGCGCCGCGGCCTGCGGGTGCTGGAGCTGCCGGTGTCGTGCGCCTGCCGCACCGGCGGCACCTCTAAGGTCGCGGGGACGGTGAGGGGAACGCTCCGCGCCGGGTCGCGCATCCTGCTGGCCTTCGCCCGCACCGCCGGCACGCGCGAGGAAGATAGGGCCGGGACATGACATCATCGACAGACGGCGCGCCGCTGCTGGCGCGCGACGACTTCCACGAACCGTCGCTGTTCCGCCCGGAGAAGATGCTGCGCGAGACGCGGCGGCAGATGAAGCGCGGCGCCGACCCCGTGCCGCCGATCTGCCTGCTCGACCCCGACGGCGACCTCGTCACCTACGTCCGCCAAGCGCTCGGCGCCCTGCCTTCGCCGGGTTGGTCCTGCTACCATACGGTGATGTGGGAGTGGCAGGCCGGCGGCACCCGCTTCGGGGTGGTCGGCCACGCCGTGGGCTCATCCTTCGCAGTGCTCTGCGCCGAGCAGTTGTTCGCCTCGGGCTGCGAACTGCTCGTCTCCGTCACCTCCGCCGGCGAGTTGCAGCCGTTGGACCGCGCGCCCTACCACGTGGTGATCGACAGGGCGCTGCGCGACGAGGGCACCAGCTATCATTATCTGCCGGCCTCGACCTGGGCGGAGGCCGACGCCTCGCTCGTCGCGCTGGCCGAACGCGAGGTCGCCGATCGGGCCCCGCCCGGCCACCAGCTGTACCGCGGCGCGAGCTGGACCACGGACGCCCCTTACCGCGAGACGGCGCGCGCCATCGCCAAGCGCACGGCCGCCGGCGCCGTCGCCGTGGAGATGGAAGCGGCGGCGCTCTATGCCTTCGCGCGCAACCGGCACTCCCGTGCTGGGCTTCGCCCACGTCACCACCAACGCGGCCCCCGCCGGGGCGGATGACTTTGAGAAAGGAATCCACGGCGGGGCGCGGGTCTCCCTCGACGTGGTGGAAGCGTTCGTGGCGGCGTGGCTCGCGCGGAAGAACGGCGAGTAGCTCCCGCTCCCGTCCTCGCGAGCGCGGCGTGTCACGCCGGCACCAGTCGCACCCCCGCGTCGCGCCCGTTCTGCCAGACGCCGCCCGCCCAGACGCGGCCGCC
>CALMRL010000344.1:1652-8799 GCA_937873345.1 uncultured Beijerinckiaceae bacterium
CGGTTCGCCGCGTCGGTGAGCAGGAAGCGTGCCGGCAGCGGCCGCGCCTCGTCGAGCAGGAGGCGGGCGCCGCCGCGCGAGCGGTCGCGGATGCGGCAGTGCCCCAGCGGACGGCCCCGCTCGGCGATTTGGCCCTCCTGAAGCCGAGCACGGATGCGCCCGTCGACACGGCGCTCGCCGACGGGCGCGGCCGCTACCAACATCACCGTGTAGGTGAACTCCGACGACACGCCCTGCCCCGGCGCAACGCGACGCCCCTGCACCTCCGCGCGCACGGGAGGGGCAACCATGGGCGCCATCAGGACCGGGCCGGGCAGCCCGCGAGGCGCGCCCCGGCGAGCGCGGCGGCGAGCAACTCGGTCCCGGCCGCATCGTCGCAGGGCGGCGCGTCGAAGAAGGTCGTCTGCAGCTCGATGCGGTCATCGTCGCGGCCGAGGTGCAGGGTGAAGAAGGCGGCGACGCCGGCGTGGGCGAACTCCAGGTCGAGCGCGAGCGTCGGCGCCTGCACCCAATCGACGGCGAAATCGGCGCGGCAGGCGAAGCTCAGGCAGCCCTCCGCGAAGTGCAGCTCGCTCGCCGTCTGCACTAGGTCGGCGATCTCGGCCCAGCGCGACCGGCGGACGTAGCCGATGAGGTCGTCGGGATCGAGCAAGCGCAGCTCGGCCGCCGTGCCGGCCATGGCCTCGGCGAGGATGGCGGCGCGGAGGGCGGTCTGATCCAGGACGGCATTGGGCATGTCAGGCTTTCACGAGGGTGCTTGCCGCGCGCGTGTTCCGCGCCTGGATGAAGTGGATGAGCTGCGCGACGGCCTTGTAGAACTCGGCCGGGATCAGCTGCGAAACCTCGACATGGTCGTACATCGACCTTGCCAGGGCCTTGTCCTCGAAGACAGGGACGTCGTGGGCTTCCGCGACAGCGCGGATCTTCAGGGCGACGAGGTCCTGCCCCTTGGCGAGCACCACCGGCGCGCCCCCCTCCTCGCGGACGTAGCGCAGGGCGATGGCGTAGTGCGTGGGGTTGGCGATGACCAGCGTCGCCCTGGGCACCGCCGCCATCATCCGGCGGCGCGAGCGCTCCATGGCGAGCGAGCGGCGCTTCGCCTTGACGAAGGGATCGCCCTCGGCCTGCTTCATCTCGTCCTTGACCTCCTGGCGCGTCATCCGCAGGTCGCGGCGCCAGCGCAGCCTCGCCCAGACGAGGTCGGCGCCGGCGAGCAGGGCGTAGGCCACGAGCGAACCGGCGAGGAGGCGCGTCACGACCGACAGGATGAAGGAGCCGAGAGCCGCCGGCTCGACGTAGAGCCGGTCGAGCAGCGCCTCACCCTGGCCGCGCAGCATCAGGGCGACCAGGCCAGAGACGATCGCGAACTTGGCGAGGTTTTTGGCAAATTCGATCCAGCCGTCGCGCCCGAGGAGGCGCTTGAGGCCGGCCGCCGGCGACAGCTTCGAGGGCTTAGGGCGGATGCGCTCCAGCACGAGGCGCGGCAGGCCCTGCGCCAGGCCTGCGACGAGGCCGGCGACGGTCAGGAGGAGCAGGATCGGCAGCAGGAACATCGCGCCGGCCCATCCCGCCAGCCGCAGCACGGCGGAGGCGTCGGCCAGCGTCGCCAGGGGGTCGCGGGCGGGGTTGGCGAACATCAGCGCCATCGAGCCGGCGAGCGACCGCGCGCCCCCGGTCAGGGTGTAGGAGCAGATCAGCAGCATCGCCGCCATCGACAGGAACACGGACGCCTCGCGCGAGAAAGGGGTGTTGCCCTCCTCCAGCGCATCGCGCAGCTTCTTCTCCGAGCCTTCCTCGGTCTTGTCCTCGGTGTCAGCCATCAGTCGCCGCCGCGCAGTTCGACCTCGCCGCGTCCCGCCATGTCGAGCAGGGTGTCGACGATGGTGCGCCGCGCCGCCGCGACCTCCTTGGCCGGCGGCGTGCCGGCGCCGGCAAGCTCGTTCTCAACGAGGCGGCGGGCGCGGGCGGTGAGCGCCGACAGGATATTGGCGCGGAACTCCTCGCTCGCCGTCGAAAGCGCCATCACGATGCGGTCGCTCGCCACCTTCTCGAACAATGCCTGGCGGGTCGCGGGCGGCAGGGTGACGAGGTCGTCGAAGGAGAAGAGCTTGGCCTTGAGGGCCTCGGCCTCGCCGGGGCGATCGGCCTCCAGCGCCCGCATCAGGTCGTCGGCCTGCTCGGGCGCCATCTTGTTGATGATGTCGGCCATCCGCGCCGTGCCGGCGCTGGCGGGGGCCGGCGGGTTGACGATCAGGTCCTGCTTCAGGCGCACCTCGATGACGCGCAGCGCCGCGTCGGCGACGGGCCCGAGCGCGAGAAGCCGCCGCGTCACCGCGTTGCGCTCCTCGCGGGGCAACAGCTCGAGCAGCGCCGCGGCCTTGCCCGTCGACAGCTTCGACAGGGCGAGCGTCATCACCTGCGGGTGCTGGCGCCCGAGATAAGCGGCGAGCGTCTCGTTGGGCAGCTCGGCGACCTTGTCCCAGGTGGTGGCGTTCGAGGCGCCGAGCACGTCGGACATGATGTCGGCGACCTGTTCGGGCGGCAGCGCGCCGCTGATCAGGCCCTCGGCCTCGCCGATGGTGCCGCGCAGCTCCAAAGCCTTGGAGAAGTCGCCGGCGAACTCCTCGACCAGTTCCTCCAGCATCGGCAGCGGCACCGAGCCCAACTCGGCGGCCGAGCGGGTGATGTCCTTCAGCTCGTCGGGCTCGAAGTGGCCGAGCAGGCGGCTGGCCAGCGGCTTGCCCATCATCAGGAGCAGCGCCGCCACCTTTTCCGGCCCGTTCAGCGAGCGGTAGGCCCGCTCGAAGGTCGCATCCATGGTCATCGGGCGGCTCGCCAGTCGCTGCGGTTCAGGCGCGTTCGCGCGTCAGGGTTCGTGCATCGGGTTCGGCCAATCGGGCTCCGCGGGTCAGCCGCCGACCTCGCCGGGGTGGCCGACGATCTCGATCAGCTTGACGCCGATGCGCGAGGGGTCGTCGTCCAGCGCGATCAGCTCGCCGCGCGCGATCACCCGACCGTTGACCACCACGTCGACGGGGTCCGAGACGCGGTGGTCGAGCGGCACCACGGCGCCGCGCTCCAGCGCCATCAGCTCGGCCACCGGCATGGTGGCGGCGCCGAGGAACACCCTGACCTCGACGGGGATGCGCATGATCGAGCGCATGTGCGGCGAGGATTGCTGCGGCGAGGATTGCTGGGAGGCCGCCGCCGCGCCGACGGGGGGAGGCAGGACGTCCGGAGCCGTTGCAGCCTGTGCGGTCATGATCTCAAGCGTCCGCCTTGACGGGGATGGGACGGCTGCGCGGGCGCAGGCCGGTGAACGTGGAAGCCGTGGCCGGCGACGGCGCAACCGTCTCGCCGACGCGCACGCAGAAGCTTTCGCCGTCGAGGCCGAGCTCGCCGAGGTAGTGGGCGCGGCCGTCGCAGACCAGGCTGGCGCGGTTGCGCGCCATCGGCGCCAGTTCGACGACGTCGCCGACGGCGAGCCTGCTGATGGCGCCGAGCGACAGCTTCTTCGCCTCCAGGAAGGCCTCGACCCGGATCGGGGCGCGGCCCAATTCACGCTGCAGTCCTTCGCGCCATTCGGGATCGGCGAGCTTCGCCGGCTCGTGCGCCTCGACCTGGGGGAAGGCGTCGAGCGCCGCCGGCGGCAGCACCAGCAGCGCCGTGCCGCGCCGGCCGAAGATCGCCAGCGTCAGGGTGATGACGCCGACCAGGCCGACGCGCGGGCCGCAGACATCGACCGGCAGAGAGCCCTCCTGGCGCTGCGCCTTGGCTGTGCCGAAGCCATTCCCCGCCCACTCCTTCTCGATGCCGGCGGCGATAAGGGTGGCAAGAATCTGGGTGAACTGGGCGTCGATCGAGGTGACGGGGCGTGCCGCCTGCGGCGGCGGCTCGCTGCCGTCGCCTCCGGTCAGAAGCTCGACCAGCGTGTGCACCAGCACCGGATCGAGGGTGACGAGGAGGGTGCAAGACAGCCCCGAGCACGGGATCGTCGTCGCCACCGTCTCGGGGCGGTGCGCCGTGACCACGTCGGCGATCTGCATCGCCGCCATGCCGGAGACCATCCCCGCGATAGCGGTGCTCTCGCCGGCCATCGCCTGCAGGCTCTTCACCAGGAAGGCCATCAGGCGGTCGACGCCGTCGCGCAGTCCCGGCGCCCCGGTGATGGGGGCGGCCTTGGGCGCGCGGGGTGCGGCGGCTGCGAAGGGAAACACGTCAGGCCGCCTTCTTCATCGGCTCGGCATCCTTGCCGCCGCCCATCGTCTCGCCCTCGACCTCGTCGATCGAGGGGCGGTCGTAGGCGGAGATGGTCTTGCGGCCGTGCTCGAGGGCGATGAGCGGCATCGCGCCGTTCATGAAGGCGAGCAGGGTCTGCTTGATGATGACGTAGAGACGGCAGCGCTTCTCGCGCGTCACCTTGATCTTGGAGGCGAGCGGGCCGGCGACGCCGTAGGACATGAAGATGCCGGCGAACGTGCCGACCAGTGCGGCGCCGATCAACTCGCCGAGGATCTCCGGCGACTGGTCGAGAGCGCCCATCGCCTTGATGATGCCGAGCACGGCGGCGACGATGCCGAGCGCCGGCAGGCCGTCCGACACCGCCTGGATCGCCTGGTAGGGCTTGAGCTTGTCGCGCTTGAGGGTCTCGATCTCCTCGTCCATCAGCGCCTCGATCTCGTGGGTGCGGGCGTTGCCGATCATGATGAGGCGGACGTAGTCGCAGATGAAGGCGGTCATCTCCTTGTTGCCAAGGACCAGCGGGAAGCGCTTGAAGATCTCGGACTCGGCGGGGTTGTCGATCTGCTCCTCGAGCGCGTTGCGGCCGTTGCCGCGCAGCTCGCGCATCAGCGTGTAGAGCAGGCCGAGAACGTCGAGGTAGTCGCGCGCCTTCGGCCCTTTGCCCTTGATCGCCTCGAGGATGGCGCGGCCGGTGTCCTTGATGGTGGCGAGCGGGTTGGCGACGATGAAGGTGCCGAGCCCCGAGCCACCGATGATGATGAACTCGTAGGGCTGCCACAGCACGAACATGTGGCCGCCGGCGGCGGTGAAGCCGCCGAGCATGCAGCCGAGCGCGACCACCATCCCGATTGCGAAGCTCAAGGCCGATCCCCTCCGGTTCGAGGGTCACAGCACCAGCGCAGCCTTGCACGAGGCTGTCGGGGCATGGCTCGGAGCCGCTGCGACCTTCGTCATTGCGCGCCGCAGGCGAAGCGACCGGGGAGCCGCGGGACGATCTCCGGCGACAGCGCGCCTTTCCGCCCCTGGGTTGCTTCGCCTGCGGCTCGCAATGACGTCGGCCCCCGGCGCCAGCCTCGGGCAAGCCGGCACCGGCAGGCTGCAAGCGGACCACCGGAGACGCCGGCCCCGTGACCTCGACCACCGCCACCTTTCTCGCGATCTCCAACAACCTCGCCGCCCGCACCAAGGCGACCGCGGCCGAGCCGCAGGTGAAGAACGACACCGCCTACTTCCTCGCCAATATCGGCAAGGTGACGAGCATTGCCGACTTCGTGAACAACTACAGGCTGTTCTCCTACGCGATGAAGGCCTACGGGCTTGAGGACGAGACTTACGCCAAGGGCCTGATAACCAAGGTGCTGCAGGGCGGCGTCACCAGTTCGAGCGCGCTCGCCAACACCTTGAACAACCCCGCCATCCTGGCCTTCGCCAAGGCGTTCGACTTCGCCGGCAAGGGCACGGGCGTGGTCGCGAGCGCGGCCGCGACCACCGGCACCGCGGCGAAATACGTGCAGCAGCAGCTCGACGACGACGCCGGCCAGCAGGACGCCGGCGTGCAGCTCGCCCTGTACTTCACCCAGACCGCGTCGAGCGTCACCAACCTCTTCGGCCTGCTCGCCGACAAGAACCTGCTGAAGGTGGTGCAGACCGCCTTCGGCCTCCCGGCGTCGGCGACGGCCGACATCGACGCGCAGGAGCAGACGCTGTCAAAATACGTCAGCGTCGCCGACCTGCAGAACCCTGCCAAGGTGAAGCAGATCGCCGAGCGCTTCACCGCGCAGTACGATGCCACGGGGCAGAACGCGTCGTCCGACGTCGCCACCGTCACCCAGCTCTTCGCGGCCTCGTCGTCGAGCTCCGGCTTCTCCTCCGACCTGCTGCTCTCGCTGCAGAGGCTGAAGCTCGGGGGCGCTTGAGCGATGCGCGGCAACCTTTACGTCGCGATGTCCGGCCAAGTCGCCCTGGAGAAGCGGCTGGAGACGGTCGCCAGCAACATCAGCAACGTCAACACCGCCGGCTACCGCGCGCAGGGCGTCGCCTTCTCCTCCGTGCTGTCGAAGGTGCAGGAGCGCCCCTCGGCCTTCGTGACCACCGGCGCCGACTACGTGTCGCGCGCCAAGGGAGCGGCGACGCGCACCGACAACCCGCTCGACATCGCGGTCCAGGGCGAAGGCTTCTTCGCCGTGCGCACGCCGGGCGGCGTCGCCTACACCCGCGACGGCCGGCTGCAGATGGGTGCCAGCGGCGAGCTGCAGAGCGTCAACGGCTATCCCGTGCTCGACGCGGGCCAAGCGACCATCCTGATCGACCCCAACGACGGCACGCCCTCGATCTCGGCCGACGGCATGATCTCGCAGAAGGGCAAGCAGGTCGGCGCGGTGGGGCTGTTCGCGATCCCCGCCGACGCCAAGCTGCAGCGCTACGACAATTCCGCGGTGATCCCCGACCAGCCGGCGACCGCCGTGCTCGACTTCTCGCGCAACGGCGTGATGCAGGGCTTCGCGGAAGGCTCCAACGTCAACCCCGTGCTGGAGATCACCCGGATGATCGAGATCCAGCGCACCTTCGACTCGCTCGCGGGCATCACCCAGGCGAGCGAGCAGAGCCAGCAGGACGCGGTGAAGACGCTGGGCGCCACCTCTTGATCGCGCCCGATCCCCTCGTCCGCGATCCTCTCGCTCGGCTGGCCGCCACCGCGTCGCGCCTCGCGCGGGACGGCGCGCTGCTCAGGGTCGCCGGCACGGTGGCGGCGGTGACCCCGACCGCCTATCGCGTGCGGGGGCTTGCGGCCTTCTCGCGGCTCGGCGACTGCGTCGGCCTCGCCGGCGATCCCTCGGGGCGGCCGCACGGCGCGGTGGTGCGCATCGCCCCCGCCGGCGTCCCGGTGCAGCCCGTCGCCGCCGGG
>CALMRL010000345.1:0-1286 GCA_937873345.1 uncultured Beijerinckiaceae bacterium
GTCGTCGCCTCGGCCCGCGCCAGGGCGCGCTCGCGGTCGGAGCGGCCGTCGTCGCCGAGCGCCAGCAGGCGCAGCAGCGGCCCCAGGGTGAGGCCCTGGATCACCAGCGTGCCGAGCACAACGGTGAAGGCGGCGACGATCACCAGCCCGCGGAAGCGCGCCTGCGCCGGGTCCTGGGCGAAGGGCAGCGCCAGGGCCGTCGCCAGGGTGAGCAGGCCGCGCCTGCCGCTCCAGCCGACGACGAGCGCGCTGCGGTAGGAGCGGCCGGCCGGCGTGCGCTTCTCCGGCGGCAGCACGGCGCGGTCGACGAGGCGGGCGAGCGCGTTGTAGGCGAAAGTCCAGAGGAGCCGCACCACGATCACGGTGGCGAGCACGGCGAGCGAGACGCGCAGGGCGTCGGGGAAACCGCCGCGGAGGTCGCGGATGATCTCCTGCAGCTGCAGCCCGATCAGGATGAAGGCGAGCGCGTTGAGGACGTAGACCGCGACCTCCCAGACGGCGCGCGAGCCGCGGCGGTCCTCCGCCCCTTGCCGCGTCGCCGTCACCCGCGCCAGCACGGCGGCGTAGGTGACCACCGTCAGCACGGTGGAGACGCCCAGCGCCTCGGCGAGAATCCACACGGCGAAGGTGCCGACGAACTGCGTCACCACGGAGATCGCGAAGTCGTCGAGGCGCCGCGTCAGCCAGAGGTAGGCGTGGGCCAGCGCGAAGCCGAGCGCCACCGAGCCGACGGTGGAGGCGAGCAGCAGCGGCACCGCCTTGCCGAAGGTCAGCGTCGATCCCAGCATCGCGCCGAGCGCCAAGCGATAGACCAGCAGCGCGCTGGCGTCGTTGAGCAGCCCCTCGCCTTCGAGGATGGCCACCAACCGCTGCGGCGGCGACAGGCGGCGCAGCACCGCCGCCGCGGTGACGGGATCGGGCGGGGCGACGATGGCGCCGAGCGCCACCGCCGTCGCCCACGGCAGCTCGGGGACGAGCCAGCGCGCCACGACCGCCACGGCGGCCACGGTGAGCGCCACCGCGACCAGCACCAGGGATGAGATCTGCCGCCAGTTCTCGCGAAGGTCGCGCGGCGAGGCGTCGAAGGCGGTGTCGACGATCGCCGGGGCGACGAACAGGGTCAGCGCCAGCTCGGGGTCGAGCCGGATGCCGGGCACGTCGGCCAGCAGCGCGGCCAGGCGGTCGGCGAGGCCGGGGTCCTCCACGGCGAGCGCGACGACGACCGGATCCGCGTCGGCGGCGTCGCCGGCCACGGGTCAGGGCCTCTCGGCGATCACGAGATCGAA
>CALMRL010000345.1:1296-2766 GCA_937873345.1 uncultured Beijerinckiaceae bacterium
AGCCGGATGCCGGGCACGTCGACCGGGGCCAGCGCCAGCGCCGTGCCGGCGAGCGCCAGCAGCACGGGGTAGGGCACGCCGATGCGGTTGGCGACCGCGGTGAGCACGGCGCCGCCGACGAGCAGGCCGATCAGGAGTTCGAAGAAGGGCACGTGTCGAGCGGAATGGGCGGCGATGCCCTAGCAGCCCAGGCCCGGCGCGTCACCGCACCGGCGGGCGGCCGATCAAACGTCGGTCTCGGCGTGCTCGCCGTGGGCGTCCTCGTTGATCGTCAGCGTGCGCATCTGCGAGAAGTCGACCGACACCGGCGCGTTGGCCTTGCCGGCGGCGAGCTGCAGCGTCTTCACCACGTGCTCGAGGCGGCGGTAGGTTTCCTTGTAGCTGTCCGACGCGCCGTCGAGGTTGAGCGGCGCCAGGCAGTAGCCGATGATCTCTCGGGGCCGCTCGAAGGTGGTGCTCATGCTGTGCATCCCGTTGCGAGGCCCGACCTTCGCATGAGCCGGCGCGGCTTCGCAACGGAGACCGGCGAGAGACGCTCGGGGGAAGGCCGGGAGTTCTCTTCCTAGAGTTCCTTCGTCAGGAACTGTGCCCGGCCGCGCCCGAAGCTCCAGTCGGCATCCGAGTTGGTGACGATGTTCACCATCACGTCGGACGGGCTGATGCCGCAGCGCTCCTCCAGCTTCTCGCACAGCAGGCGGTAGAAGCTCACCTTCATCTCCTGCGAGCGCGGGCGGCTCGTCACCTGCAGCATCACGATCTTCTCCGTGCGCGGAATGTCGAGGCCGGTGTCCTCGACGATCATCGTCGAGGCCACATGCTCGTGGACGATCTGGTAGCGGTCGCGCGCCGGCACCTTGAAGGCCTCCAGCATCGCCTCGTGGGCGGCGTCGAGCAGGGTCTTCAGCTCGGCGGGCGAGCGGCCGGCGACGAGGTCGAAGCGGAGCAGGGGCATGGGATGTCCTTCGCGAGGGTGGTGCAACAGCCGAGCTTGGCGAGAAGATGGCGCCTCAGGCATCGGCGGCCGCGCGGATCAGTCCTTCCTGCACGACGGACGCGACGAGCCGACCGGCACGGTCGTACAGAAGGCCGCGCGCCAACCCGCGGGCGCCGGCCGTCGTCGGCGAATCCTGCGCGTAGAGCAGCCAATCGTCGGCGCGGAACGGGCGATGGAACCACAGGGCGTGGTCGAGGCTCGCCACGGCGAATTCCGGCTCGAACAGGGTGCGCCCGTGCGCCGCCAGCGCCGTGTCGATCAGCGTGTGGTCGCTGAGGTAGGCGAGCACGGCGCGGTGCACGGCGGGGTCGTCGGGCAGGGCGGCGCTCGCCCGCATCCAGAAGCTCTGCGCCGGCCTGGCTTCGGCGCGAGGATCGTAGCGGCCGGGGTCGCAGGGACGCACGGCGATGGCGCGCTCGGCGTCGAGCCAGCGTCGCAGGCCGGCCGGCACCGCGGCCATCGCCGTGCGTCCCTGC
>CALMRL010000346.1 GCA_937873345.1 uncultured Beijerinckiaceae bacterium
CGATCGCTTCGACCGCCCTGGCGCTCGGCCTGAGCAAGCGCGCCGTGCGGCCCGCCCACGTGGTTTATCTCGCCGGCCGCGACCGCAAGCCCGACGTCGAGGCGGCGCTGCGGGTGACGAAGCAGCCGTTCGAACTCCTGGAAACCTATCAGGCCAGGGCGGTCGAAGCGATCGAACCCGACGCGGTCGCGGCGCTGCGGGCCGATGCCGTCGATGCGGTGCTGCACTTCTCCCGTCGCAGCAGCGAGCTGTTCCTCACGAAGATGCAGACAGCCGGGCTCGATCCCGGGCGCCTGACGCATTTCTGCTTGTCGGAGGATGTCGCCTCGCCGCTGCGCCAAGCGGAATGTTCGCGGGTCACGGTGGCGGAGGTGTCGAGCGAAGCGGCCCTGCTGGCCTGTCTCGATGCCGCCGGGGCGGGCCCGGCGGCCTAGTGTCCTTGCGGTGGGCTCGCCCCGCAGGCGTTCAGGCCTGACGACGCTCGCCGCCGCCGCGCTTCGGGCGGGCGCTCATGATGTCGGCCAGCGCACGGGCCGCACGGGCCGAGGAGGAGGCGGCGAGGCGGGCGCGCTCGGCTTCGAGACGGGCCTCTTCGGCAGCACGCTCGGCTTCGAAGCGCAAGCGCTCCTCTTCCTCGCGAGCGCGGCGTTCTGCCTCGATCCTAGCCTGCTCGGCGGCACGGATCGCGGCGAGGCGGGCCTGCTCCTGGCGGCGAGCCTCTTCCTTGGCGGCGTCGCGCTTGTTGCGGGCCTGGACGATCTTGCGGTGTTCTGCGGCGCGGGCCTCGCTCTCGGGGCTCGCCATCCGTTCCTGCATCTTCTTCACCAGCGCGAGCCGCGAGTTCACGGCGGAGTCGCGGCGCTCGGCGAAATCGACATCGAGAGAACGTGCCAATCCATATACCTTCTGATGTGGCGGGGGACAGTCGTCAAATAAGGTGGCGACCGCGCGAAAGCTATGGCGCGACCGACGATCCCGCGCAAGCTGGCGCGGGCGCGTCCCCGACGATTTGACGAACCGCTGGTCGCTTTTCTACACTGTCCACACAGGGCTGCAACAGGCCGGCCGCAGAGATGTCGCCTCCTGCGCCTCGACTTTCCCGCCGATCCGATCATGGCTCGCGGAGCCTCGTCGTCCGGTAAGATCGTCCGGCGTGCCGGCGTCCGCCGGAGCCGCGCAAGCCCTTCTCACGCCGAAACCCCAGATCACGCCCATGACCCTCGCCGCGGCGATGCCCGCCGACACCGCCGATCCCGATGCCTTTGCGGGTGCCCTGGCGTCGGCCAAAGGCTCCGCCAAGGCCTGGCCCTTCGAGGAGGCGCGCAAGATCGTGGCGCGGGTGGAGCGCACCGGGCAGGCTTCGGTGCTGTTCGAGACCGGCTACGGCCCGTCCGGCCTGCCGCACATCGGCACCTTCGGCGAGGTCGCCCGCACCACCATGGTGCGCCACGCCTTCCGCGTGCTGACGGAAGATCGCATCCCGACGCGCCTCCTCGCTTTCTCCGACGACATGGACGGGCTGCGCAAAGTGCCCGACAACGTGCCGAACTCCGCCGTGCTGACGGCGGCGCTCGGCCAGCCGCTGACGCGGGTGCCGGACCCGTTCGGCACGCACGACAGCTTCGGCGCCCACAACAACGCCCGGCTGCGCGCCTTCCTCGACCGTTTCGGCTTCGACTACGAGTTCGCCTCGGCGACCGAATACTATCGCTCCGGCCGCTTCGACGCGACGCTGCGGATGGTGCTTCGCCGCTACGACGCCGTGATGGCGATCATGCTGCCGAGCCTACGCACCGAACGCGCCGCGACCTACTCGCCCTTCCTGCCCCTCCATCCCGAGACCGGCGTGGTGATGCAGGTGCCGCTCGACGGTCACGACGCCGAGGCGGGCACGATCCTCTGGCGCGACCCCGCGACGGGCGAGCGCTACGAGACCCCCGTCACCGGCGGCCACGCCAAGCTGCAGTGGAAGCCGGACTGGGCGATGCGCTGGGTGGCGCTCGGCGTCGACTACGAGATGGCCGGCAAGGACCTGATCGACTCGGTCAAGCTGTCGGGGCAGATCGCTCGGGCGCTCGGCGGCATGCCGCCGGAGGGCTTCAACTACGAGCTGTTCCTCGATGCCGAGGGAGCCAAGATCTCGAAGTCGAGGGGCAACGGACTGACCATCGAGCAATGGCTCGGCTATGCTAGCCCGGAAAGCCTCGCCCTCTACATGTTCCAGCGGCCGAAGGAGGCGAAGAAGCTGCACTTCGACGTCATCCCGCGCTCGGTCGACGAGTACCTCGCCTTCCTCGACGCGGTGCCGCGGCAGCGCGCGGCGGGCGACGCCAGGGCTTTGCTCGGCAATCCCGCCTGGCACCTCCACGGCGGTACGCCGCCGGAGCCGGAAGGCACGGCTGCCATCTCCTTCGCGATGCTGCTCAACCTCGCCACGGTGGCGAACTCGGAAGACCCGGCCGTGCTGTGGGGTTTCCTCCGGCGCTACGCCCCGGAAATGTCGCCGCAAACCCATCCGCGCCTCGATGCGCTGGTCGGCTACGCCGTCGCCTACTTCCGCGACGTGGTGGCGCCGCGCAAGCGCTATCGACTGCCAGACGGGACCGAGCGCGAGGCGCTGCTGGCGCTCTCCGAGGCACTGGCGGCGCTGCCCGCCGGGGCGACGCCGGAGGCGATCCAGGAAGCGCTCTACGACGTCGCCCGACCGATCCCGCGCTACCAGAACATGGCGGCGAAAGGCGCGACGCCCGAGCGCCCAGGGGTGAGCAACGACTGGTTCGCGATGCTGTATGAAGTGCTGCTCGGCGAGGCGAAGCACTCGCGGGAGGTGCTCGCGGAGGTGGACCGGGCGTAGCCGA
>CALMRL010000347.1 GCA_937873345.1 uncultured Beijerinckiaceae bacterium
CCAACTATTTCGACCATGCCGGATATGAGCCAGTGTAAAACGAAAGTGCTCTAGCTGGCGCAGTCGCGTGGCGTGACCTTACGATCGGGCTCAACGCGTCCTGGCTCGCTCCGAAAAAGCTCGCGCGACGTCGCGATCAACTTCCCTACGTCGAGGCCGGAGCGACGAGCCGCCTCGGCCTTGCGATTGTACGCGGCGACCTCGCCGATTGCATCGGCGGCGTCGGCGGTCGCCCTGGCCGCTACATCGTATCGATCAAACAGCCCCTTCATGCCGTCGGCGTGCTTCTGCATAACGGCGCGCTCGACCTTGAAAGTATCCTCGGCCTCAGCCTTCGCGGCGACGGCGCGGGCGTCCTGCAGCTCGGCGACTTGCGCCTGCAGGCGGCCGATCGAGCGGCGGGTCGCGGCAAGCTCCACCTCGGCGGCGGCGTGCTCGGCGTCCGTCATGCTGGCGACGTGCTGCAGCGCGGCTTCGGCGGCGACGATCCGCGTTGGCGCGCCGGCGAGGTCGGCTCCGATCCTGGCGACGGTCGGCTTAGACTTGCCGAGGATTTTGTCGATGAACGACGGCACGGCTGGAGATCCCTTTCGGGTTGGCGGGAGAGGCTGGCAGGGGTCGTTAAGGAGCGGCTTCAGGCCCGCGCTTTCGCGTAGGCGTTGATGATGAAGGTCACGGCTGCGGCTGCCTCCGCTCGACACTCCGCCTCCTGGCGAGCGAGGGCGGCGGTGTGAATGCGCTCGAATTCTCGATCGAGCGCCGTCGGGGGCGCCGGAGGCGGGAAGGTCGGCCGCGGTGAGGCGGCGGCATGGGTCGCGGGCGGCGGAGCCGAAGACGCGGCTGGATCGACTTCGCGAAGGGGTCGGACCCGCCGATCTCCGACGCGAAATCGCGCATCCTGGCGACGACGCCGGGCGAAAAATCGTTGTAAGCGGAGGGCATGTGCCCGACGGCGGAATGCGGCCTTGCCGGCTTCCGAGGTCATCGCCGCGCTTCGACTTCGGCTGGCACTGCGCCCGCGTGCGAGGCAATGAAACGCGACACGCTGTCGGCGGGATAGCGTGCGACCTTCCGTGAGAAACGGACGACCTCGGTCCCGCGGCGGGCGCGCTCCCATTCGCGAAGCGTCTTCTCCGTCACGCCGAGCATCCCTGCGACCTCGGAACGGGCACGCATCCGCTCGGCTGGCATCTCGCCCATATCCGCCCTCATTCGAACCATGGGGCGATTATGCGGCGTCATCTTCCTGGCCCGCGACGAGTTCGCCCGGCTGTACACCGTCGCCAACGACACGCTGAAGCCGATTCTGGTGCTGGCCGTCGAGACCGGTATGCGGAAGAAGAGCTGCTGTCGCTCCGCGATGAGCAGATCGACCTGCGTCGGCGTGAAGTGCACCTCGAAGTGACCAAGACCAGCAGCCCGCGTCGTGTGCTGCTGTCGGTCACAGCGGTGGACACAATCCGTGACCTGCTGGAGCGGCGCAGCCGTCCCACCTCACCCTTCCTGTTCTGCAAGCCGAACGGCAGCCGAATCGGCGATCCGAAGAAGGGCTTCATCGCGGCCTGTGTCCGAGCCGGGCTGAGCGACTCCGCTACCACGATCTCCGCCACACCTTCACGAGTTGGTTCGTCCAGGAAGGTGGCGACCTCTACAGACGCAGCCGCATCCTCGGCCACGCCACGCTCCAGATGATCGGACGCTACGGCCACCTTCGGACCGAAGACCTCCACGAGGAGATGGCACGGGTGGCACAAAAGCGGTCACGGGATCGTAAGTCAGAGACAGGTCTGACAGCATCCTGACCTGGGCGTAAAGCGCTAAGATATTGACATAAAACGAGAAAGGATTGGCGCGCCCGAAGAGATTCGAACTCCTGACCCCCAGATTCGTAGTCTGGTGCTCTATCCAGCTGAGCTACGGGCGCCTTATCCGCGAATACCTGCCAGCAGGATCGCGGAACACGTGGCATGCATAGTCACATCTCAGACGTTTTCCTAGCTGTTCAGTCTGGTAGTAGCAAGGATAAATACGCCATCGGCGCGTCAGGTGCAATCAATGGCGATTATGGCTTCACATTCAGAATGCGTTTGCATCGCTCTGCAGCTTACGGCATAGAGGTGCCTTGACTGGCTAGGCTGGTCGTGGATGCGGGCGTAGCTCAGGGGTAGAGCACAACCTTGCCAAGGTTGGGGTCGAGGGTTCGAATCCCTTCGCCCGCTCCAAAAATTGCATTAGCAACAATGGCTTATAAGATAAGCGCCGCTGCGGATTAGGCGGCGCAGATATGCGTTAGCCACCGGTGAGCCACGCGGAAAAATCTCGCATCATCTTCGTGCCAACCACCGGATCGAAGAGCCGAATCGTTGGCATATCGTCCGCGTGCCGTGCGAGCTCGCCGGAGGCTCGTAGACGGTCGACGAACCGAACCGGCGCACGGTCGACCCATCCGCCCCCCGAAGGGTATTCCTGAATTGCGAGAACGTCGCGGCGGCGGTCGACCCACGGCTAGGCGAGCGCCGAGGCGGCGGGGGTGAAGACTCAGGAGGCACCCTCAGAAAGCATGCGCGGCGCCCTTGATGTCCGTCACGTTGCCCACCTCGTCGACGAGCGCAATCGAGAGCCCAGCGCGCACAGCCCGAGGTGCGAGCTTCTTCGCCATAGCCAGGGTGACGGGCGTCCGCGGAACCACCGCGACTTGCCGCGTGGCGTTGTCCCACTCGCTCGCGAGCATCAAGCCTACTGCCTCACAGAGGCCGCGGCGCATCCTCGAAAGCTGCCCGGCATGCTTCGTGTTGACGATGCCGCCTTTGCACTCGGCTACGATGCGGCCGGCTGGCGTCTCAGCGACCACGTCGCCAAGCCCTGACTTCGGCCATATCTTGATCTCGCGACCGTCGGGCGCCTGGTATGTGCCTCCGTAGGCGGTCGATCCGAGCGCGGACGAGAAGGCAAATCCCTGCGCTTCGACCATTGCCCTGAAATCAAAAATCTTGCCGTGCTCGCCGTCGGGGTGGAGGGCGACGCTTCGTGCGTCCGTTGTGCGAAGCAGGTGCATGCCATAGGCCAGGATCACGGCACCTTCGCTGAGGTACTGCTCCTTCCCGTCCGTGCAAAAGCCTTGGCGATTGGGCGGAGGAGCCTTGATGGTGATGAGGTCGGAAAGCATCACATGCTCCGCAACGCGGCGGGTAGGGAGGCTCCGAGCGCGGTGCCGGCGAGCCTTTCAGCAATGTGCGCTCACCCCTCTCCCTCGATCAAGCGCCATGCATGCGCTTCGAGTAGCCTCCCCTGCATCAGCACGAGTTCGACCGCTTCCTCGCCAAGCCGCTCGCGAGCATCGGCGAGGGCCGCCAGTGCCTCGGGAAGTTCGTCTCGCCAAGTGGATGGTCGATGCCCCGCGTGGCGACGTCGCGGATGATGTAGCGGGCTCGTCGCACGCAGCCTCTGGCGCTGCGGACCTACAAAGATCGCGACGCCGGTCGCAAGCCTTTCGCCAGCGATGCGAATCACTTTAGAACATAGAGTGAACAAGTGGATGGAGGCGAGCATGGCTGAGGATGCGACGGCGCCGGACCCGACCGAGGCGCTTGAAGCCGCCGTCGATGAAGCCATCGCGACGTGCGATGGCGATCCCCGCGCCGCCGTGCGAGCCCTACTCGTGACGCTCGACGTGACGGAGCGGGAAGTCGCTTCGCTGAAGGCGGAGGTCGCCAGGATCGAAGCGGCTGTGTCGGACGGCTACGTCCGCGGCAAGCTCCGGCGGCCAGGCTGATAGTACGCCCCACCCCGCTTGATCCGCACGAGCGTTCGCACGCTCGCCATGGCCTTACTTGACCTTGGCGCAGAAGAACCCGTTCTTCTGGTAGGGCACGAGGAGCGGCGCCGACTGCCCGAGCATGTAGCGAACGGACGGGTCTTCCATCTCCCACGACTTCACGAAGAACTGTCGCGGCTGGATACCGGCCTTCAAGTCGCGCACGGCGCCGAAATGCCGGGTGCCCTGAATTTCCGTCGAGGCGAGCACAACAGTTCCTGCCGGGAAGTTCTCGACGGACGCGCCCGCGACCTCGGGATCGTTCACGCTCGGAACTTCATGCTGCTCCGAATAGACCCACATACGGAGTCCCTCGTCGGTCACGCCGACGAGTTCGGCGCCGTCAGCCATGAAGGCGAGCGGGTTCAGCTTGAGCTTGATCACGTCGAGCCTGGCGACCTCCGTCGAGAAGCGCGAGCGCATCTTGAGCGCAGCGGAGGTCGGCAGGCCGGCGCCGGGCGCGGCGGTCTTACCATCGGCGAGGTACAGCGGATTCGTCTCGCCGACCTTGTCCTGAATGATCCGCCAGACATCGCGAGAGAAGATGCCGTCGTTCGGCTTCGTCTGCGAGATAACCCACACCTGATGACGCCAATCCGAAATATCGTCGAATGGATCGACGTTGGGAGAATCCCACGTATCGGCGCCAGTCAGCGTGTGATTAGGCGTGGAATAAGGCCCCCGTTGTTGGGGTGATCGGCGTCCAAACG
>CALMRL010000348.1 GCA_937873345.1 uncultured Beijerinckiaceae bacterium
GGCTGGAGTCGCTGGAGGAGGAGATGGCGAAGCTGCTCGGCCGCTGAGGCCTGTGGTCGTGGCCGCCCGCGGCGGCGGGGCCGTCGGTTCAGCCTGGGAAGTCGGCCTGCCTGTCGGCGCGGGACGCGTCGAAGGCCGGCAGGGCGAGGCAGGCATCGACGATGCGGTCCACCGTCGGCACGTCGGCGACGGCGATGCCGAAGGTCTTGGCCCCGGCGGCGAGCCCGGCGAGGCAGATGTCGGCGATCGTCGGCTTGTCGCCGTGGCAGAAGCAGCCTGTGCCGCCGCCAGCCGCCAGCCGAGCCTCGACCCCCTGCAGCCCGGCGGTGAAGAAGTAGGTCTGCCACGCCTTCCAGCGCGCGGCGTCAAAGCCGGCGTGTTCGGTGAGATAGCGTTTCACCCGCGGCACGATCAGCGGATGCGAGTCGGCGACCACCACCGATGCGATGGAGCGGACGCGGGCGCGACCCAACGGGTCGGCCGGCAGCAGCGGCGGCTCGGGATGCGTTTCCTCCAGCCATTCAAGGATGGCGAGCGACTGCGTCAGCGCCGTGCCGTCGGCGATCAGCGCCGGCACGGAGCCCATCGGGCTGATCCGGCGAAACTCGGGGGTATCCTGCTCGCCCCCGTCGAGGTTCACGGGGATCTCGGCGTAGGCGACGCCTTTCAGCTTGAGAGCCACGCGCAGGCGATACATCGCCTGCGAGCGCCAGAAGCCGTAGATTTCGAGCGGTGCCTCCTCGGGACTTGGCGTCATCTCGTCTGGTCCGGATGTCGTGCCCGCGGCCTCACGTGTCGCGGTGGACGCGCCCCGGCCTCTCCATCCCCAAGCGATGCTTCAGGCATCGCGGTAGACGCGCTCGCGTCGTTCGTGACGCTCCTGCGCCTCGACCGAGAGGGTGGCGATCGGACGGGCGTCGAGGCGCTTCACGGCGATCGCCTCGCCCGTTTCCTCGCAGTAGCCGTAGGAGCCATCCTCGAGGCGGCCCAGCGCCGCCTCGATCTTCGAGATCAGCTTGCGCTGCCGGTCGCGGGCGCGCAGCTCGATGGCGCGATCGGTCTCCGAGGAGGCGCGGTCGGCGAGGTCCGGGTGGTTCTCGTTCTCGCTCTGCAGCGCGGCCAGCGTGTCGCGGCTTTCGCGCAACAGGTCGTCGCGCCACTTGACCAGCTTGCGCTTGAAGTAATCGCGTTGCCGCTCGTTCATGAACGGCTCGCCGTCGGACGGACGGTAATCGTTGTCGATGAGGTTCGCGATCACGGCTCCGGTCTCCCCACCAACCCGCACGATCGCGGGCCTTATAGCGAAGTGCCGGAGACCCCACAATCGGGCGCCGCCGTTGCAACCGACAGTGTTGCCGCGGAAGCGCGGCTGCGGGGACGCCGATCAGACATCACTGCGCCGCCGCGGGCAGGCCGCCGGCCACCATCGCCGTGCGCAGGTTCGCGTCGATCCTGTCGAGGAAGCCGGTGGTCGACAGCCAGCGCTGCTCGGGCCCGACGAGCAGGGCGAGGTCCTTGGTCATGTTGCCGGATTCGACCGTCTCGACGCAGACCCGCTCAAGCGTCTCGGCGAAGCGGTTCAGCTCCTCGTTGCCGTCGAGCTTGGCGCGGTGCAGCAGGCCGCGCGTCCAGGCGAAGATCGAGGCGATCGAGTTGGTGGACGTGGACTTACCGGCCTGGTGCTGGCGGAAGTGCCGCGTCACCGTGCCGTGCGCCGCCTCGGCCTCCATCGTCTTGCCGTCGGGGGTGAGCAGCACCGAGGTCATCAGGCCGAGCGAGCCGTAACCCTGCGCAACCGTATCGGACTGCACGTCGCCGTCGTAGTTCTTGCAGGCCCAGACGTAGCCGCCCGACCACTTCATCGCGCAGGCCACCATGTCGTCGATCAGCCGGTGCTCGTAGGTGATGCCGATCTCCTCGAACTGCTGGCGGAACTCGGCCTGGTAGATTTCCTCGAAGATGTCCTTGAAGCGACCGTCGTAGATCTTCAGGATGGTGTTCTTGGTGCTGAGGTAGACGGGATACTTGCGCGCCAAGCCGTAGTTCAGCGAGGCGCGGGCGAAGTCGCGGATCGAGCCATCGAGGTTGTACATCGACAGGGCGACGCCGGCGTCGGGGAACTCGAAGATCTCCTTCTCGATCACCTGGCCGTCCTCGCCCTCGAAGCGCAGGGTCAGCCGGCCCTTGCCAGGCACGCGGATGGCGGAAGCGCGGTATTGGTCGCCGAAGGCGTGGCGGCCGACCACGATCGGCTGCGTCCAGCCCGGCACCAGGCGCGGCACGTTCTGGCAGATGATCGGCTCGCGGAAGATCACGCCGCCGAGGATGTTGCGGATCGTGCCGTTGGGCGAGCGCCACATGTGCTTGAGGTTGAACTCTTTGACGCGCGCCTCGTCGGGCGTGATGGTGGCGCACTTGACGCCGACGCCGTGCGTCTTGATCGCGTTGGCGGCGTCGAAGGTCACCTGATCGTTCGTGGCGTCGCGGTGCTCGACGCTGAGGTCGTAATAGTCCAGCTTGATGTCGAGGTAGGGGTGGATCAGCTTCTCGCGGATGTAGTGCCAGATGATCCGGGTCATCTCGTCGCCGTCGAGTTCGACGACGGGGTTGCCGACCGTGATCCTGTCCATGCCCGTCGTACCCATGCCCGATGTCTCCCGTTCCTGTGCTTCGCCGATGGGGTGGCCGACGGGACCCCGGCCGGCGGGTCGCGTCCCGGCGGTGCGTGCCCGAAATTTGCCCGTCCCGGCGTCGCGCATGCCCCCGGCCCGGCAGGTCGCCGCGCCGTCGCATGGACGATGCCGGGACTGAACGCTTGGCCTAGCCCATCGCGTCCCCGTCGATCAAGGCCGCCCCCCGCTGTACCGGCCGGGCGCGGCGAGGACCGTCCGTGACCGGCGCCGGCACCGACCGCACCCGCCCCTGCCTGACCGGCGGCCCGGCGATCGTGCTGGTACGGCCGCAGCTTGCCGTGAACATCGGCATGTGCGCCCGCGCGATGGCCAACTTCGGGCTGTCCGACCTGCGGTTGGTGGCGCCGCGCGGCGGCTGGCCCCGCGTCGGGCCGCG
>CALMRL010000349.1:0-213 GCA_937873345.1 uncultured Beijerinckiaceae bacterium
ACCCGCGGCCGGCGACCTCCGCGGCCACGCCGGCGCCCGCGGCCAAGGCCCCGATGGCAAAGGCCCCGATGGCCAAACCATCGATGAGCAAGATGCCCGCGGCTAAGATGTCGAAGGCGAAGGCGCCCGCGATGCATGGCATGCGCAAGTCGCGGGCGACGATGCGCCACCACTGAGCCGCGCCGGCAGCGGGCCGGAACGCTCCGGCCGAGC
>CALMRL010000349.1:223-3166 GCA_937873345.1 uncultured Beijerinckiaceae bacterium
GGGGCGACGCGCGGAAGACCTTCGGGCATCGCTCCTGCGCCGTCGGCGTCGCCCGCACGCCTTCGGAACGAGCCTTCAGAACGGCTTGACGATCACCAGCACCACGATGCCGATCAGCAGCACGGTCGGCACCTCGTTGAGGATGCGGAAGTCGCGCGGCGAGCGCCGGCTGGTACCGGCCGCAAGCCGCTTGCGCTCGGCGGAGAGATAGCCGTGCAGGCCGGTGAGCAGCAGCACCAGCGCGATCTTGCCGTGCAGCCAGCCGGCCTTCCACCAGCCGCCCTGCGTCGCCAGCCAGAGGCCGGTGGCCAGCGCCACGAGCATGGCCGGCAGCATGATCGCCCGCATCAGCCGGCGCTCCATCGTCGCGAACGTCGCCGCCTGAGCCGAGCCCAGTCCTGCCTCGGCGTGGTACACGAACAGCCGGGGTAGGTAGAGCATGCCGACCATCCAGGAGATGATCGCCAGCACGTGCACGGCCTTCAGCCAGAGATAACCCATCGCGCATCCGCCAATCATCAAGGAAGGCCTGAGGCCGACGGCGGGGCTCTAGCCCCGGCGTACCAGCTCCACCAGCCGCTCGACGTGGGCTACCGGGGTTTCCGGCAGAATGCCATGGCCGAGGTTGAAGATGTGCGGCCTATGGCGGAAGGCGGCGAGGATGCGCCCCACTGCCGCGTCCAGAGCGCGGCCGCCGGCGATCAGCGCCAGGGGATCGAGGTTGCCCTGCGTCACCGTCCCTTCCGGCAGGGTGCGCGCCGCCCAGTGCGGGTCGGTCGCCGTGTCGAGGCCGACCGCATCGGCGCCGGTCGCGTCCTTCAGTTCGAGCAGGCGCGGCCCGGCGCCGCGGGCGAAGACGATGATCGGCGTGGCGGGATGGCTCTCGCGCAGCCCCGAGACGATCGCCGCCACCGGCTCGACGCACCAGCGCTCGAACTCGCCCGTCGGCAGCACGCCGGCCCAGGTGTCGAAGATCTGCAGGGCGTCGGCGCCGGCCTCGACCTGGGCGCGGAGATAGATGATCGACGAGGCGACCAGCCGCTCGACGATGCGCCGGAACAGGCCCGCGTCGCGGTAGGCCAGCAGCCGCGCCGGCGCCTGGTCCGGGGTGCCGCGCCCGGCGACCATGTAGCTCGCTACCGTCCACGGCGCGCCGCAGAAGCCGATCAGCGGCGTCGCGGCCGGCAGCTCCGCTTTCAGCCGGCGGATGGTCGCGAACACCGGCTCGAGGTGCGCCATGTCGAGGGTCTCGCGCAGCCTGTCGAAGCCCCGCCCGTCGGTGATCGGCGTGAGGCGCGGCCCTTCGCCGCTCTCGAAGGTGACGCGCTGCCCCAGCGCGTCCGGCACCACCAAGATGTCGGAGAACACGATCGACGCGTCGAAACCGAAGCGGCGGATCGGCTGCAGCGTCGCCTCGACGGTCATCGCCGGGTCGTAGCAGAACGCCAAGAACGAGCCGGCCTGGGCGCGGATCGCCCGGTACTCCGGGAGGTAGCGACCGGCCTGTCGCATCATCCAGAGCGGCGGCGGCCACACCGGCTCGCCGGCCAGCACGCGGAGAAAGGGAGCCGTCTCGGGCATCTTCGAACCTGTCCGGCTATCCCCGTCCAAACCCTTAAACCTTTAGAAAGAATCTTCCTGTTTCTTCTTATTGGGCAGTCGTGTGGGCTGATCAACGGCCATCCACAGCCGAACCGTCGGTTTGCTGCCCGCGAGTGTTGTCCCCAAGGCGGGACGGGCTGCGGGGCGTCTCGAATTCGCTTGGGAGCCCAAGCGTTTCCGGCCCGCCATGCGACTTCGCGGACAAGGTAAACGATCTATGGGCGGCTTTCCCCGCTCGCCGCCGCGGCGCGTCCCGGCGCTTCTCCTGTTGAGGAAATCGCGGCGTCGGGATACCCCGGGTCGGCCTCGCCTCGCCGGCGGTCGACTTGTCCACCGTGATCCCCAGCTGTCCCCACCGGCGAGCCGAGATCGACAAGGCAGGCGTTTCGATCGATCCTGGAACGAACGCAGTGGAGGCTGAGACGCGCACACGGTTCCACCTGCACCTCGTCTCCGACGCCACCGGCGAGACGCTGATGGCGGTGAGCCGCGCCGTGGTCGCGCAATACGCCGGCATCTCCGTGATGGAGCACCTCTACCCGCTGATCCGCACGATGGACCAGCTCGACCGCGCCATCGGCGAGATCGAGACCGTGCCGGGCATGGTGCTCTACACCCTGGTCGAGCCCGACCTGTGCCAGCGCCTGGAGACCGCCTGCCGCGAGGCCGGCGCCCCGACCCTGTCGGTGCTCGGCCCCGTGATCGATTTCTTCCACAACTACATCGGCATGGACGCGACGCCCCGGCCCGGCGCGCAGTACACGCTGAACTCCGACTACTTCCGCCGCATCGACGCCCTCAACTTCACGATGGCGCACGACGACGGGCAGAACGTCGAGACCTACGAGGACGCCGACATCGTGCTGCTCGGCATCTCGCGGACGTCGAAGACGCCGACCTCCATCTATCTCGCTCACCGCGGCTTCAAGACGGCCAACCTGCCGATGGTGCCGGGCGTCGAGGTGCCGGCCTCGGTGCGCCAGCTGATCCGGCCGCTGGTCGTCGGCCTGCTCGCCTCGCCCGACCGCATCGTGCAGGTGCGCCGCTCGCGGATGCAATCGCACGGCCACGAGATCCCGAACTACGCCGACAAGAAGCTGATCACCGACGAGATCAACAGCTCGCGCCGCCTCTTTGAGCGGCAGGGCTGGCCGACGATCGACGTGACGCGGCGCTCGATCGAGGAAACGGCGGCGGCGATCACCGACCTGCTACGCTCGCACCGCCACAAGTCGATCGCTCTCGACTGATGGGCTTCTGGCTCGAGCCGCAGCCGCTCGTCCTGGCCTCGCGCAGCGCCGCGCGGCGCGCGCTTGTGGAGGCCGCGGCCTCCACAAGCGC
>CALMRL010000350.1 GCA_937873345.1 uncultured Beijerinckiaceae bacterium
GGGCCGCCGCCGCCCAGTCGAGGATGCGGCGCAGCTCGCCGGCGGGCACCTCGGCGAGATCGGTGAAGTGGCGCACCGCCTCCAGCGCGATCCCCCGCGTCATTCCGCGGCCCTCCGGTCAGCGACGGTGGCCGACAGCGCGCGGCAGGCTTGACCGAGCCGGCGCACGCCCTCGTCGATCTCGGCGGGCGTGATGACGAGCGGCGGCAGCAGGCGCACGACGTTGTCGCCGGCGGGGATCACCAGAACGTGGGCGGCACGGCCCGCGGCGGCGAACTCGGCGGGAGAAACGCGCAGCTGCAGCCCGGCCATCAGGCCGAGGCCGCGCACTTCGGCGACGATGTCGGGATAGTCGACGGCGAGTCCCTCGAGCCGCTCGCGCAGGTGCTCGCCCTTCGCCGCGACCTCGGCGATGAAGCCGTCGGCGAGCACCACGTCGAGAACGGCATTGCCGACGGCGGTGGCGAGCGGGTTGCCGCCGTAGGTGGTGCCGTGAGTGCCGACCCCCATGCCGCGCCCGGCCTCGCGCGTGGCGAGGAAGGCGCCAAGCGGGAAGCCGCCGCCGATGCCCTTGGCCACCGCCATGATGTCGGGCGACACGCCCCAGTGCTCGCAGGCGAAGAGCGCGCCGGTGCGGCCGACGCCGGTCTGCACTTCATCGAAGATCAGGAGGAGGCCTCGGGCATCGCAGAGCGCGCGAAGGCCCTGCAGAAATCCGTCGGGCGGCATGCGGATGCCGCCCTCGCCCTGGATCGGCTCGACCAGCACGGCCGCCGTCTCCGCGGTGATCGCGGCCTCCACCGCGGCGAGGTCGCCGAACGCGACGCGGTCGAAGCCCGGCGCCTTGGGTCCGAAGCCCTCGATGTACCTGTCGTTGCCGCCGGCGGCGATGGTCGCGTAGGTGCGGCCGTGAAAGGCGCCGGTGAAGGTGCCGATGCGGAAGCGCTCGGGGTGTCCGCCGGCCGCATGGTATTTGCGCGCGGCCTTGATCGCCCCTTCCATCGCCTCGGCGCCGGAGTTCGCGAAGAACACGGTGTCGGCGAAGCTCGCGGCGACGAGGCGGCTCGCGAGGCGCTCGGCCTGCGGGATCTCGAACAGGTTCGAGGTGTGCCACAGCTGCCCCGCCTGGACGGTCAGCGCCTCGACGAGGTGGGGATGGGAATAGCCGAGCGAGGCGACGGCGATGCCGCCGCCGAGGTCGAGGTAGCGCTCGCCCTCGGCCGTCTCCAGCCAGACACCCTCGCCGCGCGCGAAGGCGAGGGGGTAGCGGGCGTAGGTCGGCAGCAGGGAGGAGGTCATCCGCGCGCTCCTGTTCCGCGGGCCGCCCCCGGGACGCCCGACGCGGGCCCGTTGCAACAAGGGGGCCCGAAACCCCAAAGCAAAACGCCGCCCGTCAGGGCGGCGCAGCATCGCTCGGGGTCGCTGATGCGAATCTAGGGTTTCCCTCCGGCAGGGTCAAATGGCACGGGCCCGCGCCGATCGGCCAATCGGGTCTAGCGGACAATCCGGCCGGCCAGATCGCCCGCCCTGGCGAGGTCGTCGGGCGTATTGACGTTGGTGAAGGGATCGAGCGGTTCGCTCGGCCACTCCGCCAGCGCGAAGGGATGGCGGGCGATGAAGGCCCCGACCTTCCGATGGCCCTCGTCGAGGAAGCGCCGGATGTCGTCGCGTAGCGCCACCGACCACAGCGCGACGACATGGTGGGTGCGACCGTTCGAGCGGGCGCAGACGATCGCCGCGCGGTCGGCGATGCGGCGGTCCTGCAGCCTCGCCACGAGGTCGGGGGCCAGGAACGGCACGTCGTTCGGCACGGTGAGGGCGAACTGCGCGTGCGGCTCCGCGACGGCGACATGATCGAGGCCGGCAAGCACGCCGGCGAGCGGGCCGGGCTGGTTACGATGGGCGTCGGGCACCACCGGTAGCCGATAGCGGTTGAAGCGGGCGGGATCGCCGTTGGCGCTGAGGATGAGCGAGCCGCATTGCGGCGCGAGCGCCGCAACCACGCGATCGAGGATCGGCTCGCCGGCGACCACGCGCTCGCCCTTGTCGCCGCCGCCGAGTCGTGATGCGCGTCCGCCCGCCAGGATGATCCCGAACATCGCTCCCCTCCGCCTCGCGTCCCCCGGGCTCACGAACGCATGGCAGCCCTGCATCTTTGTTCCTAGCGGCGGGCACAGCCGCTGCGGCGGGACGCCGCCACATTTGGACCCTCGGATCGCGACGGTCCACCCACCCCGGCGGCGCGGCAAGCGCCCGCGCGCGCTCCACTTCACAAGACTTTCGCGATATTACCTTGCCAAGTCTATTCTTCGCGATGGCAAGTGAAGCGCAGCCCGCCTTTGCTTATACCGTCGAGCCATCGTCATTTCCAAGATAACGATCGCGTCGCCACAATGTCGATAAATATATGGCGAAGCCCAGCAGTTGCGCCTGCGCCAAACTTATCTTCGCGTCAAGCTTTTGTTAATTTTCGGACTTCAATAGAGCGCCCCGACCGCAACGGAACGGGGATCGCGGACTTGCTGAAACGAATTCTTTTTGCCGGCCTCACTCTCGCGGCGGCGCGCCTCGGCTTGCCGGGAACGGCGAACGCGCATCGCGCCGGCATCTCGCCTCCCGGTTCTTGGCT
>CALMRL010000351.1:0-234 GCA_937873345.1 uncultured Beijerinckiaceae bacterium
GCCCGCCCCCGAGGCGCCGGCGCCGCCGAACGCGGCACTGCCTTCGCCCGCGCGCTGATGTTCACGGTCGCCATCATCGGCCGTCCCAATGTCGGCAAGTCGACGCTGTTCAACCGCCTCGTCGGCAAGAAGCTGGCGCTCGTCGACGACCGCCCCGGCGTCACGCGCGACCGCCGCGCCGGCGAGGCGCGCCTCGGCGACCTGCGCTTCACCATCATCGACACGGCGGGGCTG